>JAEWQX010000171.1 GCA_023399035.1 Bacillota bacterium
TCCATACATAAAAGCATGCTTGGCATTAATTCAGATGAAACAACTTTTGTTCCTCTAATTTTAATTACATACTCGTTAGTCTTAAGCTGAAGGTTATCTCTTATTCTTATGGGCTGAACTACAATACCCATTTCAATTGCACACTGTCTTCTTACTGAAGCAATTCTTTGGAGTAGGTCTCCTCCTGAACTTTCATCTGCAAGAGGAATTAATCCATAACCTATTTCAACTTCCATTGACTCAACAGAAATTAAATTCATAACATTTTCAGGTTCTTTTCTTTCCTGCTGCATTATTTCTTCTTCTTCACTTATAACAACTTCTTCATTCTGCTGTACATGTTCTTTGTAAAGAAGATATGTTAACCCACCCATTGCTGCTGCTGCAACAAAGAAAGGCAGTTTAGGCATGTTTGGAACAAGTCCTAGGAATAACATTATGGCACTTGCAATTCCAGTTGCAACTGGGAATGCTGTCAGCTGATTAGATACAGTGCCACCAAAAGTTTCATCATTTCCCGAACGTGTAACAAGTATACCTGATGCTGTAGAAATCAATAATGCTGGAACCTGGCTTACAAGTCCATCACCCACAGTAAGCTTTGTATAAGTCTGAGCTGCTGTTGCAGCATCCATGCCATTAAACATTACACCAATTATGATACCACCAATAATATTGATAATTGTAACTATTATCCCTGCTATAGCATCACCTTTTACGAACTTAGAGGCACCATCCATAGCTCCATAAAAGTCAGCTTCAGCCTGAAGATCCTGTCTTCTCTTTTTGGCCATAGCATCATCAATCATACCTGAGTTTAAATCTGCATCGATACTCATCTGTTTACCTGGCATAGCATCAAGTGTAAATCTTGCCGATACTTCAGAAACTCTTCCTGCACCATTTGTGATAACCATGAACTGGATTACAACTATGATAAGGAAGATAATTATACCTACCACATAATTACCACGTATAACAAACTCACCAAATGCAGATACTATAGTTCCTGCATTTGCTTCAGTTAATATAAGTCTTGTTGAAGATATATTAAGACCTAACCTGAATAATGTTGTTACAAGTAACAATGTAGGAAACACTGAAAGCTGCAAAACATTAGTTGTAAACATGGTAATAAGAATTATAACTATTGATATAGTTATATTTAAGGCTAATAGTAAATCAAGCATAATCTTTGGCAGTGGAATAATAATCATAAGTACAATTCCAATAACTCCAAATGCTATCACTACATCTAAATTACTTTTTATGTCCAGCCTCTTCTCTCCTAACAAAATTCACACATCCCTCTTAATTAATAAACAGTGGACAATTGACAATTGACACTTTCAGAATATATCAAATTATTTCTTTTAAATATATAAACTGTTTACGCAAATTGTTATTACAATTGTTCATTGCTTTTGTTTTTCTATCTCTTTTTTATTTTTTTATCTTCATGACTACTGCAAGAATTTCTGCAACCCCCTGATATAAATCAGGCGGTATATCATCATCAATTTCAACCCTGTCATACATTAATCTTGCAAGTGGTTTATTTTCAACAATAGGAACCTCATGCTCCTTTGCAATAGATTTTATCTTTAAGGCTACATAGTCTGCACCTTTAGCAACAACCTTCGGTGCCTCCATGTCTCCTCCTTCTTCATATTTCAACGCAATAGCAAGGTGAGTAGGATTTGTAATTACTACCGTAGCATCCGATACTGACTGCATCATTCTCTGCCTGCTCATTTCCCTCTGCTTCTGCTTTATTTTCCCCTTAATCTGAGGATCTCCTTCCTGCTGCTTATATTCATCTTTAACTTCCTGCTTTGACATCTTTAAATCATCATTATGCATTTTAAACTGAAAAAAGTAGTCAATAGCCGCTATAACAACGAGTACTATACATATCTGCTTAAAAATTCCTATAACTAGATTTTTAATTTCTATATTAAGACTTGGCAGATATATATTTGACATAGATATTATCTTCTGATAGTTTGATGAAATATATTTATATGCAATAATACTTACAATAGAAATTACTATAAGATTTTTACATAAATCAACAATACTTCTTTTAGAAATCATATTTTTTATTCCTGATAGTGGATTCAGCTTCCCAAAAGAAGGCTTTAAAGGTTCCCCTGTTATTATAAATCCAGTCTGCATCAAACTTGCGACAATTCCTCCAACCATAATTGGGAGTGCTATCGGAAGCAATCCATATGCAACCTTCATTACTATATTTATAGATATATTTGATAGCGAAAGCTTATCAAAGTTTTCTAACATAGGTAACTGTAAGAAATAAATCATTACATCTTTAAATCCATTTATTAGCATGTTCCAGCATGCTGAAACTGCTATTGTACATACTACCATAGTAAGTGCTACACCTACATCTTTACTTCTTGCTATCTGACCCTTTTTTCTAGAATCAGACTTCTTTTTTGGAGTTGCTTCCTCTGTCTTGTCATCTCCGGCAAAAACAAGTGCAAGTGGAACAGCTGGTATCAATTTGTATATTTTATTGAATATATCCGGAAGTTCATATATTGCCATACCAATTATTTTAAGTAATGTAGGCATTATTATTATAAATGTTACAAATCCAAGTATATTCTTTATAGGCATACCAAATATCATTATTGGAATTGTAGGCACTGTTCTTGTTATAAGCCCAAGACATACATCCGTCATTACGATTATTAAAACTATTGGAATTGCTATTTTAACACCAAGTGCAAAAAAATCTACAATTGTTTCAGCAGCACCCATAACAGTTTCCTGATAAACTATTGTCTGCCCTAAAGGAACTATACTTATGCTTTCATATATGCATTTTACTATTAACTCCTGTCCATTAATCATAAAAAAGAACGCAAGAGATACAAAGTAAAACAAATTACCCATCAATGTAGTTGATGTCTGTGTTGCAGGGTCTAATACTGTAACCATAGAAAAACCTGCATGAATGTCTATCCAGCTTCCAGCAAACTTTGCTGCCTGAAAAACCAGATTTGTTATGTATCCTAATATAACTCCTGTTATAACTTCACTGACTATATAAAAAACAATCATATAATTGCTGTCAACTGCAAGAGCTCCAGTATAATCTATACCAGATATCATTCCATATGCCAGTATCATTGAAAATCCTGTCTTAAACATTATCGGCGTTCCGCTTGGGAAAAATATCTGTGTCGCCACAAAATAAGAACTTATCCTTAAGAATATTAAAAATATTCCTAGAAAGTAAGCTATATCAACCAAATTGCTTACCTCCTCATTTATGATATTTTTACAATCATGTCAAATATCCTCGTTGTAAAAGACATTACTGTATGAAGCATCCAGTTACCTAGCATAAGACCAACAACAGCTGTAGCTATTAATTTAGGTACAAATGTCAGTGTCTGTTCCTGAATCTGTGTTGTAGCTTGTATTATACTTATTATAAGTCCTAAAACAAGAACTACAATAAGTATTGGTGCTCCAACCTTTATTGATGTTACTATAGTATCTTTTACAACACCGTTTAGCATTATCTCACTCATTTATTTCACACCTCACATAAAACTCTGTATCAACTTTTCCACTAACAGATGCCATCCATTTACCATTACAAATAATATAAGTTTAAATGGCAGTGCTACTGTTGTTGGAGGAAGCATGAACATACCCATAGACATTAAAACGCTGGAAACTACCATATCTATAACAAGGAATGGCAGGAATATTAAAAATCCAATTTGAAATGCTGTCTTAAGTTCACTTATAGCGAAAGCAGGCACTAATGATGTAAAAGGTATATCCTTTGCTTCAGAAATACTTTCTGCATCAACATTATTTATGTCAATAAAAAGCTCCAAATCATCTTGCCTTGTTTCTTTTGCCATAAATTCCTTTAATGGTTTTGAAATCTCATCAATTGCCTGTTCCTGAGTTATCTTGTTTTCAAGATAAGGCTGAATACCGTTAGTATTCATTTCACTGTAAACAGGCTGCATAATGAATAAAGTCAGGAATATAGCAAGTCCAGTTAATATCTGGCTTGGAATAGACTGAGTTACACCAATAGCTGTTTTAAGAAATGAAAATACAACAACTATTCTCGTAAAGCTTGTTACCATTATTACTATTGATGGCAGCAATGTAAGTATTGTAAAAAATATAAGTATCTTAATATTAGTCACATAATCCTGTGGTGTTTCTGTGCCGTCACCAAAAGAAATATTCACTTGTGGTATATCTGTAGTACCTGGAGCAGCATATGCTTTTATACTAAATAGCATCAAAAAGCAGAATACCGTTCCAAACATAAATAACATTTTTCTTTTATTCTTCATGTTTCTCTTCCTTTGATCTTATATTCTTTAATACCTTAGAAACATTATTTTTAGATACAGAAATCAATCTATTATATCCATCTATAACTTCCTGATTAGATTTTTTCTTCTTTTCTTCTATTTCACTTATTTCTTCTTCAGACAGCTCCGATAATTTTTCTACACTATTTCCTGAAGTCATCATAACATATCCTTTTTTCCCAACTCTAACTACTAATATTGCATTATCTTTAGTAATCTGAGTTCTTTCGATTACCTTTATATACTTATTATCATTTATTCTGTCAACTTTTGTGCCTAGTATCCTATAACTTAAAAACATAATTCCAAGGGTTATGCCTAGTGCTATAAGCAATTGCATAAACATTTTAAAAAATTCAAAATCCATATTTTATCCTTATTGAACTATCATATTTTTAAATCTGATATCTGTTATTTTTCCTTTTTGCAATTCTTTATTAATTGCTTCAATTAAATCTTCTTTAATCTTTTCTTTGTTGTTTATATCATTTACAAATTCAGCTTTTTGTCCTTTAAAATAGAAAATAATTGCATCTCTTATTACTACAGTATTATTTGTTATTTCTTCTGCAACCTTCTTGTCAGATTTATCATATCCTAAAGAAAGCTCACCCTTGAAATATCTCTTACCGCCTTCATCTGCTAAATTAATAGTAAATTCATCTAAATCAACATATATCTGCTCAACAACAACCTGCTGCGCTGATACTGTTTTATTAGTTTTCATAAACAGATATACACCACCAAAAGTTGCTGCACCTAATACTATTAGACCTAATATGAATAAAACTACCATAAGTCCCTTTCCACTTTTTTCCTCAACTTCAGCTTTATCTTTCTCTTTTTTAGCCATTATTATCACTCCCCATTATCCATATCTGATACGATTAATATATTTACCCTTCTGTTTTGAGCCTTATTTTCTTCAGTTGTATTTTCTACCCTAGGTTTTGAATCCCCGCATCCTACTGCTGAAAATCTTGCTGCTGATTGGTTTTTATTATTAGTAAAATACCTTACTACACTTGCTGCTCTTGCTGATGAAAGTTCAAGGTTGTCCTCATATTGTGAGTTGCTTATTGGAACATTATCAGTATGACCCTCAATTTGAATTGAATTTGGCATAGTTGAAATTAATGTATTTATCTTATCTAAGATTTCTTTACTTCCATCTGTGAGCTCAGCTTTACCTGAATCAAATAATATATTATCTCTCAATTGAAGAACTACACCATTTTTATCTTGAACAACATCTATAGTTGTATTAAGCTGGTTCTGCTCAACAAATTCTTTTACTTCTTCATACATTGTTTTCTGGTCAATATTTTCACTTTGCTCTATTGTATTTTCAACTTTTGATTCTCCACCAAGTACAGGCTGACTGCCTTCATACATATCATATTGTAATATACTATCGGCAGATTTTCCAGTCATAATCGAAAAAGCCTGTGAAATCGCCCTTACTTTTTCTTCATCCACAGTCGACATTGAATATAACAAAACGAATAATGTCATTAGCAAGGTAACCATGTCTGAGTATGTACCTAACCACTCATTACCAGTTGGTCCTCCACCTTCTTCTTTTTTCTTTCTAGCCATATTTTATGCAGCTCCTTCACTTGAATCAGAATTATTTTTTAAGTATTCCTCTCTCTCTGCAGGAGATAAATAACAAGTAAGCTTTTGTTCGATTATTCTTGGATTTACTCCAGCTTGTATTGAAAGTATACCTTCAATCATCATTTCCTTTATATTAACTTCCATCTTAGTTTT
>JAEWQX010000191.1 GCA_023399035.1 Bacillota bacterium
ATTTCTAATAAAATGCTTATTGTTGATGATTTTGTTGAATCATTTATGCACTTTGGAGGAATGCGATAAGAAGACAGGGATAGTTTAAATTCAGGGCTTCTTAATGTGCATTTTTTAGTAATAAAAAATCATTTTTGTGAATAATTAATAAAGAGGTAATTTAATAATAAAGATAGGGGTTTATTAATGAACTACTTAAAAAAATTAATATGTTTTTTGACAGCTATAATTTTAGTTGTAGCAGTAAGCGGATGTGGAGCTAAATCTCCAAGTAAGGCTATGAGAGAGAATCTTGATAGCATAACAAACGGTGATAATAAGGCTATTTCTGATATTTTAGGTAGTGAAATTCAAGATGAAGAGGGAACTGATTCTCAATATACAGAAGCAGAAAATCAGATGATAAAAGCAGTTAAAAAAATTACTTACAAAATAAACTCTGAAACAATTGATGGAAATAGTGCAAAAGTAAATGTTACTGTTAATGGTCCTGATTTAGCAGATGCATTTTCTCAGTTTATGGATAAAGCTTTAGCAGATGCATTTAGCAGTGCATTTTCAGAAGATACCATGACTGAAGAAGAAATGGATGCAAAATATGATAAGATGTTTGCTGAAATTTTAGAAAATGTTAAGTTCAGTGAAAGAACAATGGATATAGAAATGGTTAATGAAAATAATGAATGGAAAATAAAAAATGATAATGATCTAATAAAATTAGTGACAAATATGGATCCAGATGCTTTTGATGAAGATTTTGATTCATGAGATAATTAGGATTCCAATAATTAAAGTGTTACTTTCATAATAGGAAACAAAAAGTACCTAGAATAGTAATTCCTTATTCAATAGAATAGTTATATTATAGAATGATTTTAATCCATATCTTAACTATATAAGTTAGGGTATGGATTTTTATTTTTCTTAAGGTTAATAAGGCTGTTTATAAATTATATAAAATTTAATAGAATTCAGGTCTTTTTATTAGAGATTATATGAGAAAAAAGAACTATAGAACAGAAGATTTATAATTCTTAAGAACTTTAGAACTACTTAACTTTAGATTTAAGGATTTGCACAATTAAAGTTCTTTAGAACTACAGATTTGAAGAACTTTAGAAGTGAAGATTTAAAGAAGCTTAAATCTAGACATTTATAGAACTAAGTATGATTAGAGGATTAAGGGTGAGATTATATTTTCGCAACTTGTTGCGAAAGGATTGAAAAAGTTGGATAGGTAATATAGCAGCAAACATCTTTTATATTTATATAGTATTAAAGAAAAGTAAGGAGCTTACCTCTTAAACCCCATATCTGATTGGACAATAATGAATAATATAAGTTACACTAAATATAGTAATTATTGGAGGAAAGTTATAAAGGGAAGAAGTTATACAGAAGAATTCAAAGAACAAATATTGCAAGAAGTTAAAGAGGTTGGAAATGTTTCTTTAGTAGGAAGAAAACATGGAATAGCTACTAGTATAATTTTTACTTGGATAAGTAAATCTAAAAATAAAGATAAAATAGGTGTTAAACCGGGCCGAAAAGCTTTAGTTGAGGGAAAAAATAATGAAAACGAAATAAATGAAATTACTCAGGAAAATGATAAATTGAAGAAAATTTTAGGAGAAAAAGACTTAGAAATAGCCATTCTTAAAGATCTATTAAAAAAAGCCAACCCTCAATTAAAGATAAAATAGAAATAGCACAAAAATATATAAATGCTGGATATTGTATATCCTTAGTATTAAAGATATGTAAGCTTAGCAGGTCGACTTATTACTATAATATTAATTACAAAGTAAAGGATGAAGATAAAGTAAAACCCGCAGGGCGTATGCCAGTAGGATATTCTTTTACAACAGATAACAAAAGAATATGTGATGATGAAATTAAAGAATATATCATGGAAGCTATAAATGGTGATGCTCAATACTATGGATACAGAAAAATAACATATTATTTAAAACGTACTTATAATTTAATAATCAACTGCAAAAAAGTCTATAGGCTTTGTAAAGAATTAAATGTTCTTAGAGATCAGAGAAAAATATATCCTAAAACTAAGAGAGTTATAGCATCTAATAGGACTGTTACTTCTTCTAATCAAGTATGGGAAATTGATATAAAATATGGATATGTTTATGGTGAGGATAAGTTCTTTTACACTTTAAATGTAATAGATGTTTTTGATAGGAGTATTATAGATTATCATATGGGATTACATTGTGAAGGAAAAGATGCAGCTGCCCTTATAAGGCGTTGCCTTATTAAGCGAAATTTATTTGCAGAGAATTGCTCAAAACCTGTTATAAGAAGTGATAATGGTCCACAGTTCATAAGTCACATATTTGAAGATACTTGTTCTGGGTTACATATCGAACATGAAAGGATACCGGTAAAAACACCTAATAAAAATGCTCATATTGAGTCATTTCATAGGATTTTGGAAGATGAATGTTTTAAAATAAATGAATTTCAAACATATGCAGAAGCTTATAAAATAGTTAATGAATTTATGATTTTTTATAACGAAAGAAGATTACATTCAAGTTTAAACTATATGCCACCAAAGGAATTTTATACTCTTTATCTTGGAGAGCATCTAGATAAAATTTGCATAAAGATATAATATTGAGAAAAAAGAAGAATTTAATAGATTTTGTCCAATATAAAGGGGTTAATCCGTAATAATATTTATAGCTTCTCTCGAATCTAGTTCTATAACTCTTGTTTCTCTATGTCCACGTTTTCTTGCATATAATAATACTGGCATAACTTTGTTAAAATTAAAAGTACCTTTCTAAATCTTCAACTTTATATATTAATTAAACAGGTATGCTATCCTCATAAAGCATTTCTGGATCCATATCCGCTTCATTGGCCCACTCAATAGTATCAA
>JAEWQX010000039.1 GCA_023399035.1 Bacillota bacterium
CATATTATCAGGTCAGATAGATATTGAAAAGAAGGAATATTCAGAAATACTAATAAGCTTTAGGGATATTTTAAGGGAAATATTGAAGGTGGTAATGCATGCAAGTGAAATGAAGAGGGATTTTAGCTTTGCAGAATTGATAAAATCACTTACAGAAGTAAGATTTGTTGAGTTTCAGAAAATTGCCTTAAATATTGTATCTATAAATATAAAAAATAAAATCAGTCATAACAGGCTTGTAGATTATATAAAAGACCATGTTCTTGGTTATAATATATTAAATCTGAAATCAATGAATGAATTAAATAAGCTTATGGAGATACTAGAAAATGAAATTGATTATTATGACAAGAACATCGTTGCGCCGCTGGATGTGAGGATAGGCTACTGCCAGGACTGTGAAATAAAATCTACAGGAAATATAATCATAAGTGGTAAAGGAGAGTATACTTCTAATTTAAATGCAATGAGGGACATAATGTTTACTCAAAGTAATTCAGTTGCAAGAGGAGGATCTTTAACTGCAGGAGGAAGCATAAGTGCAGGAATTATTGGAAGCATTGCTGCAATAAGCACAGTTCTTACTGTTCCGCTTTCAGGAAAGATTTCAGCAACATATGCATATAAGAACACAACTTTCTGCTTTGGGAAGAAAAGGCTTACAATTGAAAGGGACATGGAAAATATAAATGTATTTTATGACAGCAGCATACATGATATACAGATTGTTTCATCCAGCTTATAATAAATAAATTTGACACATAAAATTATAGGTATAAAATTTAAAAGGTATATATAATTATTTCAAAAGAAAAAGTATATAAGTACAGTAAGAAAGAGGAGATAATAATGAGAGCATATGAACGTTTATTAAACTACGTAAAAGTTTATACAACATCTGATGAAGAGTCTTCAAGTCATCCTACAACTAAAAGACAGTTTGACCTTGCAAATATGTTAGTAGAGGAAATGAAGAGCCTTGGAATAGAAAATGCAAGATGTGATGAAAACTGCTATGTTTATGGATATATTCCAGCAACAAAGGGGTATGAAGACAAAAAGGCAATAGGTCTTATTGCACATCTTGATACTGCACCTGCTGCATGCGGTGAAAATGTAAAGCCTCAGATAATAGAAAATTATGATGGCGGTGACATAGTTTTAAAAGGAAATAACAGTATACTTTCACCAAAGAGATTCCCACATTTAAAGAACTTAAAGGGAAGAACTTTAATAACTACAGATGGAACAACTCTTCTTGGAGCTGATGATAAGGCAGGAATTGCTGAAATCCTTACAGCATGTGAAACTATATTAAAGGAAAATATCCCACATGGAAAGATATGCATTGGATTTACTCCAGATGAAGAAGTTGGTCTTGGAGCTCATCTATTTAATGTAAAGGAATTTGGAGCAGATTTTGCTTATACAATAGATGGAGGAATTGAAGGTGAAATATCTTACGAAAACTTCAATGCAGCTATGGCAAAAGTTGAAATAAGCGGTGTTTCAGTTCATCCTGGAAGTGCAAAAAACACTATGATAAATGCATTAAACGTTGCAATTGAATTCAACTCAATGCTTCCAGCATGTGAAAGACCTGAATACACAGAAGGCTATGAAGGATTCTATTATCTTGAAAAGCTTAATGGAAATACTGATAATGCATGTGCTGAATATATATTAAGAGACCATGATGCAGAAAAGTTCAAGGTTAAGAAAGATACCATAAGACTTGCAGAAAAGCTTCTTAATGAAAAATATGGAGAAGGTACTGTAAAAGTGACAATTAAAGAGCAATATAAGAACATGGTTGAGCATGTAAAACCATGCTTCCATTTAATAGATAATGCTATTGAGTCAATGAAGGAATTAGGTGTTGAACCTGTAATTGAACCAATAAGAGGTGGTACTGATGGAGCAACATTAAGCTATATGGGTCTTCCATGTCCAAATCTAGGTACAGGCGGATTTGCATACCACGGAGAATTTGAACATATAAGTGTTGAAGGAATGGATATGGCAACAAACATAATAATAGGCATATTAAAGAAATATGCACAGGAAGCTTAATATAAATATTTATCCATAAAAAGTTACGCAGATATATATTTACTATGTATGATTAAGGTAGATTAGTTTTCTAATCTACCTTAAATCATTGTATCAGATAAAATCATCCGTACTATATGGTTTTGTAAGCTTCATTATAAAGTCATGATATCCTGGGAGCTTTTCAAGAAGAAATTTTACTTCCAGCAATTTATTTTCAATGATATTGAATCTTTCATAAGGTATATGGGATTTATTCAATAAAGAATCAAGTTCATTTCTCAAATCTGAAAGGTCTTTTTCTACTGAGTCAAGAATATTTCTGCCTTCCTCCCATTCCTTTTCCATATACTCACTGTGGGAATATATTATCCTAAGTGTAGATACAAGGAGATTTCTTTCATTTATCTTTTCCTGAAAATTCCGTACTATGCTTTCATTTATGCACTGAAGCATCTTTTCATCACATTCATACTGTGATTTCTCAGGTGTCTGGGACTTGCTCTTTTTAGAAAAGTGTTCAGAGATGAAAGCTTTAATGACTCCAGTTATGGCACTGGAATTTCTGCTTATAAAATATATGGGACATAAGAAAACCATGGTAAAGAAACCGCCTAATACTTCCATCAGGTTGTTTTGGTTATCAACAAGATTTATTGCATATCCGCTGTTGTCTTTAGCTGTCTGAAGGCTGGAATAGAGGACTTTTGATGTGTCTTTTATCATATCCGTTTCTATTTCGGAAAGATTACGGATCTGCTTTTTAAAATCTGGATCTATATTTTGTGAATATGAATTAGAAGCATAAGATTGTGCACTTTCCTTGTAGTAATTTAAGCTTTGTATAAATTCATCCTTTTCTGATTGGCTTATATATTGTGATTCATAGAGGCTTTCAATTTTATCTGATGCTGTATCATAGCTGTTTTCAAATTCAATATTATACTCTTCATCTCCTGTAATCAAATAATATTTGCTCATTACTGCCATGTCTATAATACTGACCTTAAATTCATCCAATGCTTCAATTTTACTCCTTAAAGCATCATTATTCTGCATAGCTGAAGAAAGTGAATGATTTGTATAGTATATATAAATCATAAATGGTATAAGGAGAATCATGTATATGGAGAAGATTACTTTTATAAAACTTTTCATTATTATCACTTCCTCTAGTATTATATGAGATATTATAGGTAAAGTTGTATAATATAAAAATTAATTACTTAATTTTGATAATTGCAATGATAATGATATTTATGTAATTATGTGTTATAATGTGTAAATAAAAGGAGTCAATTTAGAAAGGAGCAAGTTGCTGTAAGTAATGTATCTTAATGAAGATTTTAGCAGAAGTATTATAATCATATTTCAGATAAAAATAGTATGAATAATTATTATATATAGTTTATAAAAGTTACATATAAGCAGCAGCGAAAAACATATGCTAGAACTAAAAAATATCTGCTTTACAGTAGAAGAAGACAAAGAAATATTAAAAGATGTTAATCTTACTATTGATGATTCTAAATTCGTTGCAATAACTGGCCCAAATGGAGGAGGGAAGTCTACACTTGCAAAGATAATTACAGGAATAAAGACGCCAACAAGTGGACAAATTATTTTCAATGGTGAAGACATAACACATCTAAGCATTACAGAAAGAGCAAATAAGGGCATAAGCTTTGCATTCCAGCAGCCTGTAAGGTTTAAGGGCATAACAGTAAATGATCTTATAACACTTGCAGCAGGAAATAAAATCACAAAAAAAGAAGCTTGTAATTATCTTCATGAAGTTGGTTTGTGTGCAAAGGAATATATAGATAGAGAAGTTAATGGAAGTCTATCAGGGGGAGAGCTTAAGAGAATTGAAATTGCTACAATAATAGCAAGAGGGACAAAGCTTTCACTATTTGATGAACCAGAAGCAGGAATTGATATCTGGAGCTTCAATAACATGATAAACGTTTTTGAAAAGATGAGAAGAGAAATAAATGGATCAATAGTTATAATATCTCATCAGGAAAGAATACTTAGTATTGCAGATGAGATTGTCCTTATTGAAGGCGGACAGATTAAATCTCACGGTAAAAAGGATGATATATTACCTGAGCTGATTACTGCAGCAGGGAATTGCAGATTTTATAAAGGAGAAGAATAGTCATGGATGAGATACAAAAAAATTTACTAAAGGAAGTTTCAGATCTGCACAGCATTCCTGAAGGAGCCTTTAATATAAGAATTGATGGAGCTGTGGCACTTAAAAATACAACGGCTAATATAGATATAGTACCTAAGAAGGATAAAAACGGAATAGATATATATATAAAAGAAAATACAAAAAATGAAAGTGTTCATATTCCAGTTATATTAAGCCAAAGTGGAATGACTGAACTTGTTTATAATGATTTTCATATTGGAGAAAATGCAGATGTGACTATAGTTGCAGGATGCGGAATACATAATGGAGGAAGCCACAAATCTGAACATGATGGAATTCATACATTTTACATAGGCAGGAATGCAAAAGTAAAATATATAGAAAAGCATTATGGTGAGGGTGAAGGAACTGGTGAAAGAGTATTGAATCCTGAAACTATAGTTAATATAGAAGATGGCGGATATATGGAAATGGAAACTACTCAAATCAAAGGTGTAGATTCAACAAAGAGAGTTACAAAAGCTACCCTTGAAGACAATGCAACCCTTGTTATAAAAGAAAAGATAATGACTCACGGCAGCCAGTTTGCAGAAACAGAATTTGAAGTAGACTTGAATGGTGAAAATTCAAGTACAAATGTTATTTCAAGATCTGTTGCAAAGGATAATTCAAGACAGATATTTTTATCAAAGATAAATGGAAATAATAAATGTGCAGGACACACTGAATGTGATGCAATAATAATGGATAATGGGTGTGTAAAGGCAATTCCTGAAATAACTGCAAACAATATAGATGCAAGCCTTATACATGAAGCTGCTATAGGAAAGATTGCAGGAGATCAGCTTATAAAGCTTATGACATTAGGACTTACTGAAAAAGAAGCAGAGGAACAGATTGTAAGTGGCTTCTTGAAATAAATCTGATACTTTATAGAAAATAGAGCAGGTGATTAGTCTGCAGTAAAATGATAAAATAAAGGTTCTGTTTTATTAAACAGGCCTTTTTATTATAGCAATAATATTATAGGATTGTTCATAAGAATTCTACATAAAACTATTACTATTTTAATTTTGGGTATAAGTTAGAAGAATATACATAAATATTCTCTATGTGGTATATTTTTTCATAATTCTATTTAAAAAAAATTAAACATACGGTATAATTAAGACAAGAATTATCTTAAATTTAACAACTAAGGAGAATGTAATGATGAAATGTACTGCTTGCACACTAATAATTAAAGATGATTTTGATAACATACTTATTTTAAAAAAGAAGGTTAAAAAGGGACAAATAGGGAAATGGTCACTTCTTCATCAAAACTTAAGAGGTAAGGAAAGCGATGAAAAATGCTTGAATAAAGCCAGCAACAAAATTTTGAAGACTATTATATTCGATTTAGAACCTTATAAGGAATATATATTAAATGAGGAATTAGACGAGGGTATAAGAGTTTATAAGGGTGAAATTAAAGGAAGATTTGTTCTTGATAAATCTTATGATGATGCTCAATGGGTTCATAGAGATAAGCTTGTTGATTATGAATTTGAAGATGCAGACAAATTAATAATTGAAGATCTTTTAAGTGAATAATATATATTTTAATGTATTATAGCTTTTATTAGGTTTTCAATTATCTGACAGTAAAAGTTGCCGCAATCTTGATAAAAATTGTGGTGACTTTTTAATTTATTAAGGTTATATGTAGTAAATAGAATTTGCACGACAAATCTATTCATATAAATAAAACAATTTCAGATGGACATAATAATTACAGGAGGTGCAGAAGTGAAAAATAATGCAGCTATAAGAGAGTTTAAAAAGTACAAGAGTCAGATTAATCAAATAGAAGAAATAATAGAACATTCAAAGCCGGGAGCTCTTATTGAACATGAGAGTTCTGTAAGAAAGAAATTACGCCACTTAAATGAGCTTAAAGTTGATTTGAAGGATTACAGCAGCGTAGTAGAGAGATATGAGGAACTTTTAGAATATGTATCTAAGAGGATGCTTGAAGAATACAATAAGAAAAACAATACAGATTTTGATTTCTATGAAGTAGTGCGCGGCAATTACAATGTATTTTTAAATTCTGGAATAATGACAGTATTGACTAAAATGCATATTCCAAAGCTTGTCGGAAAAGAATTTGAAGAGACTTTCCCTGACAATCCTAAGGATGAATACAGAAAGGCAAGAAGTATGAAAAGAAAGTTCTATATACATCTTGGCGATACAAATACAGGAAAGACATATACTGCAATAGAAAGGCTTAAAACTGCAAAGAAGGGAGTCTATCTTTCACCTCTCAGAATACTTGCGCTTGAAAATTATGAAAAGCTTAATAATGAAGGAGTAAAGTGCGATCTCCTTACAGGTGAAGAGGAAATTACAAGTCCTGATTCAACACATGTATCATGTACAATTGAACGTGTAAACCTTAAAGAACATTATGATATTGCAGTAATAGATGAAATACAGATGATAAGTGATCCATTTAGAGGAATGGCATGGAGCAAATCTGTACTTGGCCTTCAATGTGATGAAATCCACATATGTGGAGCATTAAATGCAAAAGATCTTCTTATAGAAATGATTGAAGACTGTAGGGATGAATATGAAATAAAGGAATACAAAAGATCTATTCCTCTTGTTGTTGAAGATAAGAATTTCAGCTACAATGATGTAAAGGATGGAGATGCACTTGTTATTTTTTCAAAGAAGAGAGTTCTTGAAATAGCAGAGGAATATTCACAAAGAGGAATAAAGTGCAGCGTAATATATGGTGACCTTCCTCCAGAAGTACGTAAGATGCAGTATGAGCAGTTTGTAAATAAGGAAACAAAAGTGCTTGTTACAACTGATGCCATAGGAATGGGAGTAAATCTGCCTATACAGAGGATAGTGTTTATGAGCATAAGAAAGTTTGATGGTGAAGAAGTACGTGAGCTTACATCTCAGGAAGTCAAACAGGTAGGCGGAAGAGCAGGAAGAATAGGAATATATGATGTGGGCTATGTTGCAGCAGTAGGTGGAAATGCTCATGTGATAAAGTCAAAGCTTGAAAAAGAGGATGATCCTATAGAACGTGCAGTAATAGGCCCTTCAGATGCAATACTTACAATAAAGAGTCTTCCATTAAATGAAAAGCTTGCATTGTGGAGTACAAGAAAAGAAAAAATCGATTATTATACAAAGATGGATATAAGCGAATATCTCTATATACTTGATAAGATAAAGAAATATAAGCTTAATGAAGAAGTGCAGTGGGATCTTTTGAAAGTTCCATTTGATGTAACACGTGATGAACTTATGGACACATTCCTTGATTATGTTGATGAACTCTTTGTGAATAAGCAGAAGGAATTATTTGTTCCAGAGTGCTATAGCGGAAACCTTGATGAGCTTGAAATATATTATCAGAAAATTAATATGTACTATTCATTTTCAAAAATATTCAATTTAAAATTTGATGTTCAGTGGGTATACGGTGAAAGAATGAAAGTAAGTGAAGCAATAAATGAGATTCTGTTGAGAATATAATAAAATTTATACTTTAAAAAATTTTAATTTGTTTGAAATGAAAAAAATTATCAGTAAATCTGCTAAAAAAATAAAAATGATGTTTAAAAATTTCATTTTTTAGTATATACTATTAATTGATTAAAGATATATTAATTATATTAAAATAATCCCAAAGGAGAGCGACCAATGACTGAATTAAATCATGAACTTGGAATTATAGCATTAGAAAGCTGCAGAGAATTAGGAAATGCTATAGACAAGTATATTCAAAAAAAGAGAGAATGTATTGATTCATTCTTAATTCCTCTTGATGAAATAAGATTTTCAAACGGAGAAGGAAAAGTAAAAATTTCTGAGACAGTAAGAGGCAGAGACATATACATATTATGTGATGTAGGAAACTACAGCTGTACATATAAAATGTTTGGAATAGAAAATCATAAAGGGCCAGATGAACATTTCCAAGATATAAAGAGAACTGTCGCTGCAATCAGAGGTAAGGCTGCTAGAATCACAGTAATAATGCCACTTTTATATGAATCAAGACAACATCGTCGCAAAGGAAGAGAATCACTTGACTGTGCATTAGCACTTCAGGAATTAGAAAGATTAGGAGTAGATGAAATAATCACATTTGACGTTCATGACCCTAACATACAGAATGCAATTCCATTATTATCATTTGAAAATATCTACCCAACATACGATATGGTAAAAGCTCTTGTGTCTCATGAAGATACTTTAGAATTAGATAAAGAAAAGTTACTTGTTATCAGCCCTGATACAGGAGCTATGGACAGAGCTATTTACTATGCAGGAGCATTAGGAGTAGACGTAGGTTTATTCTATAAGAGAAGAGACCATTCTACTATCGTAAATGGTAAAAACCCTATAGTTCAACACGAATACATGGGAAGAGATGTTGCTGATAAGGATGTATTAATAGTTGATGATATGATTGCATCAGGAGAATCAGTTATTGATATAGCTAAAGAATTAAAGAAGAGAAATGCTAGAAATGTATACGTAGCTGCAACATTTGGATTCTTTACAGAAGGAATTGAAAGATTTAACAAGTTCTATGAAGAAGGAATAATAAGCAGAATATACTGCTCTAACTTAACATATGTATCACCAGAATTAAAAGATGCACCTTGGTTCCATGCTGTTGATATTTCAGAACTTTGTGCAAGAATCATCAATAGATTAAACTATGGTAAATCTATAGCTAAATACATGGATGCAACAAGAATAATCCATGATTTATTAAATGAATAATAATTAATTATCTATCTGACCGTTTTAAGATTAATTTCTTAAGGCGGTTTTTTAGTGTCTAAACCAGCTATGCAAACTATACAAAAAATAAAAATTATTTAATCCCAAATCTAGTTGTATCAATGGATTATGACGATTAAGAACTAAGAAGTAAAAGCTAAGAGTTAAGGAAAAAACAGCAAAGCTATTTTGAGAATTATAATTAAAGAAAAACTGCGGCTTTCATCCTAAACTCTTGATTATTCACTTTTAATTATTACTTAAAAGGCGTGGCTAGCAAAATATAAAAGTGGCTGAAGAAACATTTTCATATGAGATTATTCATACTTTAAATGAGTTTTGAGATTAATATCGATATAAATTGAAAAAATATACATAAAAGTATATAATTTATGGTGTAATTATATTTTAAACTTTAAGCTTTAAGCTATTTAAGGGGGTAAAAAAATGTTTTGTAAAAATTGTGGTTCGCCAATAAAAGATGGGGATGTCTTTTGTGGCAATTGTGGTCAGCCTGTAGATAGTTCTGCAAATAGTGGAATAAATAGAGGCAGTAGTAAGAGACATGCTGATGTTTCTGGAAGCATAAGTTTTTTTGAATGCATAAAAACATACTTTAACAGTCCGTTATCCTTTTTTACTAAAATGAGAAATACAGATTTGATAAAGAAATCAATAGCATTGATAATAGGTCTTCCCATAATGTCTGGCCTTTTAAATATACTTTATAATAGTGCAGTTTTAAATTCATTGTTCAATGCAGTCAAAAATCTTCCTGATTTATTAGTAAAGAGCGGATTTATTGACAGCAGCGTGGCTACAACATATAAGAGCGGCATAGTCATGTCGGATGAATTCTATACATTCAAGAACAGGATAACAACTCTTATTGATAATAAGGATATATTTGTAGGCGGATTTGTTCAAGTAATAAGCATAATAATTGCTACAATAGTAGCCGTCGAACTCATTAATACAG
>JAEWQX010000051.1 GCA_023399035.1 Bacillota bacterium
ATATTATAACGCACAATTGAACATTAAAAATAATCAAAGCATCATAAAAACTGCTGAAATACCATCAAAATGGTATGAAAAGTAAAATTTACAAAAAATATAAAAAACATATTGACAATATAACGCACTGGTGATAAGCTAAATATAAGTTAAAAATGAAACAGAAATTGAAACAATGGCGTTTCGGAAAATTGGTTTTTCCGGAGCGCCTTTTTTGATTTTCTAATAAGCAGTGCATAGGCGTATTGCTTAAAAAATTATGAAAAAGCCACAGGGCAGATTGGGGAGATTAATATGAAATTAAAAGAATTAGGATTAAGTGCAAAGGATATTAAAGATAAAGTAGATAAGTACATGATTGAAACTTATGAACGTTTTGATTTTATTGCAGAAACAGCTAAGGATCAATACATGTATGATGAAAATGGAACACCTTATCTTGATTTTTACGCAGGTATAGCTGTTAACTCAGCAGGTAACTGTAATGAAAAAGTTGTAGCAGCAGTAAAAGATCAAGTTGAAGATATTATGCATACATTCAATTATCCATATACAATTCCACAGGCTCTTTTAGCTGAAAAAGTATGTACTACTATTGGAATGGACAAGATTTTCTTCCAAAACTCAGGTACAGAAGCTAATGAAGCAATGATAAAGATGGCTCGTAAATATGGTGTTGAAAAATACGGTCCACAAAGATATAACATTGTAACAGCTAAAGATGGTTTCCATGGAAGAACATTTGGTGCTATGTCTGCAACAGGTCAGCCAGACAATGGATGCCAGATTGGATTTGGACCTATGACTGATGGATTCACATATGCTGAATATAACAACCTTCAAGCATTCAAGGATGCATGTACAGAAAATACAATTGCAATAATGGTTGAACCAGTACAAGGTGAAGGCGGTGTTCATCCAGCTACAATGGAATTCATGACAGGACTTAGAAAATTCTGTGATGAAAATGACATGTTACTTCTTATTGATGAAGTTCAAACTGGATGGTGTAGAACTGGTAAAGTAATGTCATTCATGAACTATGGAATCAAACCAGATATCGTTTCCATGGCAAAAGCGCTTGGAGGCGGAATGCCAATTGGTGCTATATGTGCAACATCAGAAGTGGCAAAAGCATTTACACCAGGTTCACATGGTACTACATTTGGTGGACATCCAGTATGCTGTGCAGCAGCACTTGCAGAAGTAAATGAACTTCTTGATCGTGACCTTGCTTCAAATGCTAAGAAGATGGGTGATTACTTTATGAATAAGTTAAAGGATCTTCCACATGTTAAAGATGTTAGAGGACAAGGCTTATTAGTAGGTGTTGAATTTGATGACAGCATAAGCGGAGTAGAAGTTAAACATGCCTGCTTAGACAGAAAGTTATTAATTACAGCTATTGGAGCTCATATAATCCGTATGATACCACCAATAATAATAACTGAAGCAGACTGTGACAAAGCATATGAAATAATCAAGGAAGCTGTTGAAGCAGTTGCAGAATAATAATTCAAAATAGCATATTAATGGGATTAGCTTATTATAGAGAAAATCAGGATATATAGAATATAGAGAATTGAGCATTTTTAGCTTATTAAACAGAGTAAGATAAGATGATTTATTGAATTTAAAATGATAAATGTAAATATTGAATATTCTTAACAAAAAAGGAGGGGTAGTTGCTATGAAGCATATTGTTATCACAATTGGATGTGAATATGGCAGTGGAGGTCCTGAAATTGGAAAGTATCTTGCAGAAGCTCTAGGCATCGAGTATTACAACAGGGATCTTGTAGATAAAGTTGTAGAAAAGATAGGAGTAAAGCGTGAACTTGTAGAGGAAGCAGATACAAAAAGCAATGTAAAGTATGAATATGAAACAACTTATGGTCCAAGATATGCAAATCTTACTAACCGTGTAATTTACACACAGTTTGAAGTAATTGAAAAGTTTGCACAGAAATCTTCCTGTGTAATTATAGGCAGATGCAGCGATTATGTTTTAAAGGACTGCAGGGATTGTTTGAATATTTTCATATATGCACCTGAAGAAGTTCGTGTACAATCTGTTATGGAGCAGAACAACGTTTCTGAAAAGGAAGCAAGGGAAATGGTGAAGTACAATGATGAACAGCTTCATTCACGTTATAACTATATAACAGGTACAAATCGTGGAGACAGACATAATCGTCATATGATGATTGATAGCAGCGTTCTTGGATGGGCAAAGACAGCAAAATATATTGAACAGCTAGTTGATTTAAGGTTTGAGGATAAATAGGACAAAAGGTGGAACCTATGGAATCTCACTCTAATAATATGGATTTTATATTTAGAATTTAAATAAGATATTTTAACAAAGGCGTTAAAACAGACATTATAAAGTTTTGTTTTAACGCCTTTTTTCTTTGGATTTTACACTTAAAAGGAGGATTTGAAATGGAGAAGAAGAAATCTGAATTTGATAAGGTATTCAGCGCATGGGACATCCTAGTTATTGCGTTTGGAGCTATGATTGGCTGGGGATGGGTAGTATCTTCAGGTGACTGGATTGAAAAAGGCGGAGTCCTTGGTGCAGCAATAGGGTTTGCTATTGGCGGTATTATGATTTTTTTTGTAGGACTTACATATGCTGAACTTACAGCTGCAATGCCACAGTGTGGCGGAGAGCATGTATTCAGCTATAAGGCAATGGGTCCAATTGGTTCATTTATTTGTACATGGGCAATTATTCTTGGCTATGTCAGTGTTGTTTGTTTTGAAGCCTGTGCGCTTCCTACTATAGTTGAATATATTTATCCTGCATTCTTAAAGGGATATCTATATACAATAGCTGGTTTTGATGTTTATGCATCATGGGTTGCAGTTGCTATTATATTATCAGTTATTATTACTTTCATAAATATAAAAGGTGCAAAAACAGCAGCAGCTCTTCAGACTATACTTACAGCAATTATAGGCGGTGTTGGAATATTATTAATAGCATCATCTGCTGTAACTGGTGATCTTTCTAATCTTCAGGGACAATTATTTATAGGTCATTCAGCATTTGGAGTAGTACAGACAATATTCAGCGTTGCAGTTGTAACACCATTCTTTTTCATAGGATTTGATGTTATTCCTCAGGCAGCTGAAGAAATAAACATTCCACTTAAAAAGATAGGTAAGATACTTATACTTTCAATAGTGCTTGCAGTTGCTTTTTATGCATTGATAATTATTGCAGTTGGTTATGTAATGAATTCTGCTGAAATCGTAGCATCACAGGAAGGAAGCGGTCTTGTCACTGCAGATGCAATGGCAAAGGCATTTAACAGCAGCACAATGTCAAAGGTAATGATTGTTGGTGGTATGTGCGGTATCGTAACAAGCTGGAACTCATTTATGATTGGCGGAAGCCGAGCTATGTATTCTATGGCAGAATCATATATGATACCTAGATGCTTTGTGAAATTACATGATAAATATAAGACACCAGTTAATGCACTTTATTTAATCGGCGGATTATCAATTATTGCACCGTTTTTTGGAAGAAAGATGCTTTTATGGATCATGGATGCGGGAAATTTTGGATGCTGTATTGCATACTGCATGGTTGCAATGTCATTTATAATTTTAAGAAAGAAGCAGCCAGATATGGCACGTCCATATAAAGTTAAAAACTATAAGCTTGTAGGTGCAATAGCAGTAATAATGTCTGGTTTCATGGTAGCAATGTATATCATACCTAATTCAGGATGTTCACTTGTATGGCAGGAATGGATAATGGCAGGGGGCTGGTGCCTTCTAGGACTTGTATTCTGTGTATCATGCAAGATAAAATATAAAGAAAAGTTTGGATCACATATTGATGTAGCACATGATGAACTTCCTGGTTCAGAAAATGAAACAGAAGCTATGGCTGCTGCTACTGAAGATAGTGATGTTGAGGAAGCTGTAAATGCTGCAGTGGAAGCAGCAATGGATACAGTAAATTCTAAGGAAGCTAAAATATATGAGGCTCCTCATATGGATTTCTCATATTTCTTGCCAGTTAATATCATATTTGGTTCTGGAAAAGTAAAACAGGCAGGAGAAATAGCATCTGCTTATGGAAAGAGAGCATTAATTGTTACTGGAAGAAGCAGTGCTAAAAAATCAGGTCTTTATGATAAGGTAAAGGATAGCTTAAGAAGTGCAGGAATGGCTACAGTATTATTCGATAAGGTTTCACAAAATCCTCTCACTACTACAGCAGAAGAAGGAGCAGAATTTGCAAAGAAAAATGGATGCGATGTAGTTGTTGCAATTGGCGGAGGAAGCATTATGGACTGTGCAAAGGGAATTGCTTTCCTTGCAGTAAATGATGGGGATATAAATGAATATATATTTAATAAGAAAAAGAGTGACAGTGCTCTTCCGTTAGTTCTTATTCCTACAACATGCGGTACAGGTTCTGAAGGAAATGGATTTGCTGTATTGACAAATCCTGAAACAGGGGACAAGAAATCATTACGCTGCAGTGCAATTGTAGCAAAAGCATCCATAGTAGATCCAGAATGTATGATGACAATGCCTAAGAAAGTACTTGCTTCTGTTGGATTTGATGCATTATGCCACTGTATTGAAGCATATACATCTAAGATTTCACAGCCATTTACAGATGCATTAAGCCTATATGGTATTTCATTGATTGCAGAAAACCTCGTTAAAGTATATGAAGATCCATCATACAAGGAAGGATGGGAAAAGATTGCCCTTGCAAGTACTATTGGAGGCATGGTAATTAATACAGCAGGAGTTACACTTGCACATGGAATGGAACACCCAGCAAGCGGATTAAAGAATATAGTTCATGGTCAGGGACTCGCAGCATTGGCACCTGTAATCATAAGTGCATCTTATAAGGGTGACAGATATAAATTCAGTAAGATTGCAAGAATTCTTGGAGGAATCACAGCAGAGGACTGTGCTGTCAAAATACGCACAATGCTTAAGAAGCTTGATTTAAATGTGACTTTATCAGATCTTGGACTTGAGGAAAAGGATATTCCTTGGATGGCAGAAAACTGCATGAAGGTTTCTGCAGCCAGCGTGGCAAACAATCCAGTTGTATTTACAGAAGCTGAAATTGCAGAAATATACAGAAAAGCAATGTAATTTAACCTGACAATTAAAATTAACAAATATAGAAAGATGGGCAGATTTATTATCTGCCTTATTTTCTAAAATAAAATGCGTGATTTTAGAAAGAAATCATGATGAATGTAGAAAAAGTATAGGAATCAATTTTTAAAATCTTTAGAAAAGAGATGATAAGATATGGATAGGACAGATTTTTTAGTTCATAATACGGCTGTAAATTTAAAAAAAATAAGAACTGCCAGAAAAATGAGTCTTGATGAACTTTCAGAACAGACTGGCGTGAGCAAGAGTATGCTTGGACAGATTGAGAGAGGAGAATCTAATCCTACACTTGGGACTATGGGCAAAATTGTAAGCGGACTGAGGGTTGAATTTGACGACTTGATTCAGGAGCCTCGTCTTTCAGCATATGAAGTAGATCACACAAGGCTGGTTCCATCAAAAGAAGTGCCAGGACAATACAGTGTATATAACTATTTTCCATTTGAAAAAAGGAGGAATTTTGAGATATATGTTATAGAAATTGAACCTGGAGGAGTTTATTACAGCGGTCCTCATGGAGAAAAGACAACTGAATATATTATAGTCATTGAAGGGACATTAAAGCTGAAGGTTGGAGAGGCAGATTATACAGTACTTTCACAGGATGCACTGCTTTTTGAATCTGATATAGAACACCGCTATATAAATGAAAGTGATGCAAAAGTTAAAATTGTAACTGTGTTTTCATTTCTTCCTAAGTTTTAAAAACTTAACAGGTAGTGACAAAATATTACTTTATATCTTATTTGAATTTTATGCATATTATATATTCATTGAATTAAAATATCAAAAATACAGTCTGTTTCTGCAGGCTGCATTTTCTGCATGATAGATTTAAATGATAATAATATAAGGTTATGGCAGGAATATTCATTAACAGGTTCATAAATGGCTTTATTGTGGTATAATGTTTTTGGAATGCAGGGGAAAGGGCATTAATCAATATGATATGCTTTCTGCATAAGCTAATTAAATTTCTTTGTAAATTAAAAAACGGAGAGGATTTATATGTTTTAGATTTAACTGCTTTTTAGTGTTAACATCCAGCGCAATATTTATATTGGAGCAATACATTATCATAGCAGGATTGTTTTGAATGTGAATTGTTCCGGAATTAAAGTGAAAGCTTCTTTAGATAGGCTTTAAACGGAATAATGTTTTTTAATAATTATAATAGGTGAGGAATATAGAGAAATGACGGCAGAATTAGAAAAGTACTACAATAAGTTTTGTGAAGACAAGAGACTTACAAGAAGGCATGGACAGGTTGAATACATAACTTCAATGAAATATATCCATGAATACCTTGGAGATAATAAAAATGCAAAGATATTGGATGTTGGAGCAGGAACAGGAAGATATTCTGTAAAGCTTGCAGATGAAGGATATGATGTTACTGCAATTGAACTTGTAAAGCACAATCTTGGTGTCTTAAAGTCAAAGGGCAGCACAGTTAAAGCAATGCAGGGGACAGCACTTGATTTATCGAGATTTCCAGAAAACACTTTTGATATGACCCTTGTATTTGGACCAATGTATCATTTATATACAATTGAGGATAAAGTAAAGGCACTTACTGAAGCAAAGAGGGTTACAAAGCAGGGTGGTATCATCCTTGTTGCTTACTGTATGAATGAATACAGTATACTTACATATGGATTTAAGGAAAATCATATTCGTGAATCTATTGAAAATGGTAAGGTAAGTGAAGATTTTCACGTTTTATCAGAAAGTAAAGATTTATATGACTATGTAAGGGTTGAGGATATTGACAAGGTTAGGGAAGAAGCAGGGCTTGAAAGAATAAAGCTTATTTCTGCAGATGGACCAGCAAACTATATGAGATCTATCCTTAATTCAATGGATGAGGAGACTTTCAAGCTTTTTATTGATTATCATTTATGTACATGTGAAAGACCAGAACTCTTAGGTGCAGGTGCACATACACTTGATATCCTAAGAAAAGTATAAATTGCATTTATTACATGCTCATAATGCAAAATTATAAATAATATTTACAAATTATGAAACATACTATATAATTAATACATAATTTAACAGGCAAACTTGGGGAAATCTAAGGGCGCAAAGCTACAGGGACTAAGGTTTTATAAACTATGTTAGCCAGTTGCCAAAGAGTGCATTATACTTTTTGTTTCATTCAGATTTCTGGAATTGTAATATTTCATTAAATCAGCATTAAGCTTTATATGATTAGGAGATAATTATTTATGTTTTTACTAATTATCTGAATTATTATGACTATAATCTAACATAATATATTCATGATAATTAGATATTTTTGAAGTTATGATTATTACGTTTCTTTATGGTTTTGATTATTTAAGCTGCTCTTTATGGGCAGCTTTTTAAATGCTCAGAATTGCATTTCAATAAAGCAGGAAGACATGCAGATTCACCAATTATAATCCTGAATTAAATTATGCTTTAAATCAAATAATAAAGGGGAGGGAAAAATGTATAAAACAGAATATGAAAAGAAAAACAGATGTATGTCTAAAAAATTAGCACAGAAATAATGGCTGCAGCATTGATGTCGTCAATTGCAATTTCACAAGGAAGTGCAGTAAATGCATATGCAGTCACAGCAGAAAATAATTTTTCTAACATAATATCTTCAGATTCTGATAATACAGATAGCATTGTTATCTTAGATTCTCAGGGAGATATGGAAACATTATCTGTTGAATGGAAAGGCGTAACTGGGGCATCGGGATATAATGTGTATTATAAAAGCTATGGAGAATCTGATTCTAAGTACACACAAATTGATACTGAATTAATAAGACAGTATTCAAATTATTTCAGAGCAGATGTCCTTGGGGTAAAGGAGGGCTCATATGTAATAAAGGTAGTTCCAATATTTGATGGCAGTGAAGCAAAAACAAAATCTGCAGTTACTTCATCAATTGAAGTAAAACCTCATACAAGAGAAGGATTTGCTTTTTCAAAAGAATCAGCAATGGGGACAGGTTCTGGTGGATACAATGATGATGGAACTGTGCCAGAAGATGCATCAGTACTGTATGTAACAGCAGATAACATAAATACAATAAAGGCAGATGTAGTAACAAGCTCAAAAGGAGCAAAGACAACATGTACAGGCCTTGTTGATATACTTGCAAAACGTCAGAAAGGGTATGACAAATCACATCTTATAATACGTATGATAGGTGAAATAAAGGCATCTGATATATCAGGACTTAACAGCAGCGGCTACATTCAGTTAAAGGGATGCTATAATGTAACACTTGAAGGCGTAGGTGAAGATGCTGTAGTAAATGGATGGGGAATTCTTATAAGAAACTCAAGAAATGTGGAAGTAAGAAATCTTGGAATAATGCTTTTCCCTGATGATGCCATATCTTTAGATACAGATAATGAAAACATATGGATTCACAACAATGATATATTCTATGGAACTGCAGGAAGTGATGCAGACCAGGCTAAAGGTGATGGATCATGTGATGTTAAGGGTAAATCCACTAATGTAACTGTTTCATATAATCATTTCTGGGATTCTGGAAAATCATCGCTATGCGGTATGAGTGATTCAGAAGAATTCTTTGTAAGCTATCATCATAACTGGTTTGACCATTCAGATTCAAGACATCCTCGTATAAGAGTAGGAACAATACATATATACAACAATTATTTTGATGGAAATTCAAAATATGGTGTTGGAGTAACAAAGGGATCGTCAGCATTTGTTGAAGGCAATGTTTTCAGAAATTGTAAATATCCTATGTTAAGCTCACTTCAGGGATCAGATATTGCTGGAAACTCTAAAGGAACATTTTCAGGTGAAGCTGGAGGAATGATAAAAGCATATAACAACAGCATAAGCGGAGGAAAAGGTGTTGTTTATGCACAGGATGATTCAGTTCAGTTTGATGCTTATCTTGCTTCTTCAAGAAATGAAACTGTACCAGCTTCTTACAAGACAGTAAGCGGAGGAACAACATACAACAATTTTGATACAGATTCAAAGATGTACGAATATGATGCAGACAGCACTGAAGATGTAGCAGATATAGTGAAAGCTTATGCTGGAAGAGTAAATGGGGGAGATTTTGTATGGAATTTTACAAATGCAGATGATGAGTCATATTCAGTAAATGCAGGACTTATGTCTAAGCTTAAAGGCTATAAGTCAGACATAGTTTCTATAGGTGGAAACTCAGTGTCAGGAACTCCAGATGATGATTCGCAGATGCCTGAAATACCAGAAGTACCAGGTGAAAATGAAACTCCTGAAGTGCCAGGAGAAGAAAAGCCAGAAGTACCTGAAACACCGGAAACTCCAGACACACCAGAAACTGATAAACCTGTAATTCCAGAAATACCATCAGAACCAGAAGTGCCAGGGGATTCTGAAACTCCAGAAACACCTGATTATCCAGAAAACTCAGGAATTATAGAACATAATTTCACTGATTTAGGCAAGGAAAGTGAATACTTTACTATAAAAGGAAATCTTACATCTGATTCAGCTGGAATAACATATGATGGAATGACTTTGACAGAATGTTTAAAGATTGAAACAAGTACAAGCATTTCATTTACTAATGAAAGCAGAGCTGTATTAACTTTGGTATTCAATCCAGATTTTTCAAAATACATAGTTATTGATGGAGTGAAATATAAAGCAGACAAAGGAATAGTAAAAGTAGAGCTTGATTCAGGAAATCATGTAATAAAAAAAGGTGACGTAGCTAAGCTTTATTATATGAGTATTGAATAATATATAATTTAATTTGAATTATTCATGATAAGAACTATATTTTAAATATATAATGTAATTATTTATCAATAAAGAAGACCCACAAAAACTGAATTTCAATTTTTGTGGGTTAATTTAATATATACATCACAGATATAGAAAAACTATATCTGCAGTCTGAAGTTACAGCAGAATTGACTGGATGTATATATTTCAAATATAGATAGGATAAGATCAATATATTATATGCTTCAAATGCTCAATTAATGAATTTATGTAAGATAAAAATCTATTGACTTGCTTTGAATTGAACATATTTTATATAATGTATTTAAAGTTAGGAGAGATATTCATGCTGCCATCGATGGAAGAATGTGAAGAGGAATTAAAAAGAGGGGAATTATTAAATCCTGGCCCATGGGTACAACACTCAAGAAATAACGGTAAAAAATGTGCCATTGTAAAGATTTTAATCAATAAAGGGCACATTTTTTATAAGTTTAAAAGTTTATTCTGACTATATAATAATATACGAAAAAACATAATAAAATTTAAAAAAGTATGGTGTGATTCAAAAAGAAATAAAAACAAAAAATAAGAAAGCAAATAATCGAAGCAAATATAAGCAATAGGTTTATAAAAAATTAATAGGTCCAATGAGCTTAACATTATTTATTCAATTAATGATGACAGATGAATCAGCAGCAAGAAATTAAATTGTAAGAAGCTGATAGTGATGTGGTGAACATATAAAAGATAAACCATAGTTAAAAGATAATGATTTTCAAAATTGGCTATTGAAATTTTCTTACTATATGTTACCATATAATAAATAAAAGTTTAGACAATCTATGGAAGAGTGGGGATTATTTATGTTAAAGATAAGTATTAAGATTTTTAGTTCATCAGTAATTGCACTTTTATTAAGCTTCCAGACTGCATTTGCTATAGATATGGGAACTATGGAAGATGACATATATAATCATTTGAGCAGCTGGGATACCCAGTTTAAAATACCTTATTTCAATTCTGATATTATACAGGTTATAAGAGACAGTGCATCAAGGGATGATTATTTGAACATATCACTTATAGGACTTCAAATCAGAGGCAATGGAAGAAGTGCTGTTGTTAATGTAGTTTATAGAACAACAAAGGATGAGGAAAAATATGTTGACAGTGAAATCACTAATGCAGTTAACTCTATAATAAATGTCAATATGAGTGAATTTGACAAGGTTAAGGCCATAAATGATTATCTTGTACAAAGGTATGATTATGATGATACTTTTGTATCAAACAATTCATATTTAGCACTGACTACAGGAAAGACAACATGTCAGGGATATGCAATGACAGCTTATAAGATGTTCAAGGAAGCAGGAATTGAAAGCAGAATTGTACTTGGAAGCATAGATGGAATTCCTCATGGGTGGAATGAAGTAAAGGTTGATGGGAAATGGTATAACATTGATATAACCAACAATGATTCATTAGGAAACTACAGGTTCTTTTTAAAGAGTGATGAAACATTAAAAGACAGTGGATTCAGCTGGGATGATGATTACACATATGAGCCATGCAGTGAGGACTATGTCTATTAGACAGCAGTATATAAGCTTAAAACTAAATAATATAAATCATCTAAAAACGCAGCAGCCTGCAGAAATTAAAATACGATTTCTGCAGGCTGTTTTGCATATATAAATTAGAAAGACCAGGAGTATTCCCTGGCCTTTTTAATATCAATGATTTCATATAAAGCAATTATAAAATATATAATTACAGATTAATAGGGATAGTTTTAGCTTAGTTAATTAGATAATTATTTGATTTTATATCTTTCTAAAGGGAATGCTTGACTTAATTACTTCAGTATTATTTATTCCATTTTGCTCTAGAAATTTTTCAAGAAATACCCTTTCAGAATCAAAGTCTTTTTCAGAGCTTACTATTATTTTTTCTATAGGAAAGAATTCATCAATATTAATTTCAGTATATTCAACTATCTTTTTTGATTGTGTTATGCGTACCTTCCATTTTTCTTCTTTAGCTTGTGTAGTTATTGGAAGGGAAGATGATATTACCCGCCATTCACATTCTTCATCATATCTTGAATTTTTGTAGAGAAGTTCTATTAAACTTAAGAAATATTCCATATCAGCATAATCGTCATTTTCTTTAAAGTCAGTTATTTTCTTCTTTAAATCATCTTCTTTGTAAATACAGGGCCTTGCCTTGTGGAAATCTTGATTTTCAAGGCAGTAGTTAAGCTTATCCATATTAAAGCCGATTGCATATTCACCATAACGTATCCACTGACTGAGAAGATCCCCTTTTTCAGACAGACAGAAGATTCCTTTGTTTATTGGAAGAGAATAGGATAAGTCTGCTATTTTCTGAGTATAGACATCATCAGGTACGTACTGCCTCACTTTCCTGCAGAGCATTTGTATTTCGCTTTCTAAATTTAAGTATTTGTAATCAGTTGCCCAGATACATTTATTTTTTATAATGCTGAGCAGTGCATTTTTATGTGTATAATGATATAAAATATTATTCTCCAATTAGTTACCTCCCCCCTTAATTACTCTCATAATATTTTATTTAACTGCTGTTTTTAATATGACAAGTAAATTTTCCATGAGTTGAGAGAATCCAGAACTTATGAACCTGTATGTATAGAATCTGTATATCATTAAATGATAATAATTTTATATGGAAATTTCTCTGTACTGCATACGCATATTTTAAAATAGCAGCAGGTTATATGAAAAAATTGAGATTACTTACTATGTAAGGATTATAATACAATTCAAGGTTGATTAAGATTGAAAATATAGTATTATTAATATAAGATAATACATGGAAATAACATGAAATATATATTGTGACATTTTTAATAAAGAGTATATAGGAAAGGAATATTATATGGAAATAAGATCAGCATTAAAGGAAGACCTACAAGAAATAATAAGAATTGAGAGCATATGTTTCCCTGAATCAGAAGCAGCAAAAGAAGATGACATAAGAAAAAGGTTTGATGCTTTTTCAGAAAATTTCATTGTTGCAGCTGATAATGGCAGGATAGTGGGATTTATAAATGGATGTACTACAGATGCACCAAAACTTCCAGATGAGC
>JAEWQX010000139.1 GCA_023399035.1 Bacillota bacterium
TCCTTAGAATCAATACACAGGTATTGGAGTATGATATTTTTAACATATACTTTCCTTGAGCTTTTCAGAATTAAATATGGGAAATTATATAAATTAAAAAATATTGGAGATGCAATATTACACTTCCGAAACAACTATTTGGTAAAAATAGTTTCTTTTGCACATGAATGTGCAGATAACGGGATAAGTTTAGAGACTACTATTTCCAAATTAGGACTAGTAGCTTAAATTTTTCCTATTTACTGCACAAGTCTAGTTAATAATAAAAGTAAGTCAAGAAAAAGATTTTGTAAATTTAGACAAATGTATATAAATAGATAACTAAAAATAAAAAAATAGTATTAAACTATTTTATTAAAATAACGCATTGTGCTACTTCTTTAAATTACAAAAATTGTAATTTAAAAAAACCGCAAAATTTACCTAAGTTAAATTTCATAATTTTTTAACTAAATACAAGTTGTTTTATCTGAGCCATTTTTTCATTTCCTAAAATATTATTTATTATAAAGGAAATGTTATGGGTTAATATTTTAAGAGTGATTCTAAGCATTAACCCCCATTTAGTTTTTGCCAGGACTTTATTGATATTGAGTTGCTCAGATAATTGTGAAAATGTGGTTTCTATTCGTCTTCTGTTTTTTGACAAGACGTTGCGAAGCTGCTTTTCTAAGGGATTTTTACTATTCTTTCTCTTCAAAGACATTAGTAAAATATCTTTTTCATTTTCAAGCTGATTCTTCAAATTAGTATCAATATAGCCTTTATCAGCAATTATTTTTATTGATGGTTTATTTTCTATTAATTCAAAAACAGCTGCTCTATCATCAATTCCAGCAGAAGTTAATAAAAAGTCAAAAACAAAGCCATTGACAGTAACTAATGCATGAAGCTTTAATCCAAAATATGTTTCTTTCTTTGATGCACAATATCTATATGAAGAAATATCTTTAAAACACTTACTAAAATAAGCTCTTGCAAACTTGCAAACCGGTATTGGCATACTGTCAATAATTCTAATAGAGTCATTTGCAAACATAGGCATTTTAGAAAAATATTTTTGAATTTCTTTAATTACTGAATACAAGTTACGCTTAGTTCTGTTAAATCTTGTTCTATCACAAATATTAGGAAATAAATCTTTAAAATTTTTCTTGACAAAGTTAAACCATGCTTTTTCAGAATCTACTGTAAAGGCTTCGCCGACGATACTTATTGATATTATCTCAGAATCAGAAAGTTTACTATCAGAAATATTCCTTCTGTTTTTTATTTCAGATGGAATAATTTCATTATAAACATCATCAATTAATACAAAAACAACTGTAAAAAAGTCTTTTAAATTATCAATTTTTTCAGTATTATAATAAGTGAACTCTAACATTTTTATCATCTCCTTATTATATTTTTGTGATTAATTATATTTTACTAGAGATGATTGATTATTGTTAGAGTTTTTTTATATTAACTAGCACAACGGGTTAAAATAATAAAGGAAAGAAGGTGCATGATTGAAAAAAACAATACAAGTTGGAACATCAGATTTTAAAGAGTTAATAGAAGGAAATCATTATTTTGTTGATAAGTCTCTTTTGATTAAGGAGTTTGTAGAAGATGGTGCTAAAGTAATATTAACACCAAGACCTAGGCGTTTTGGGAAAACTCTTAATATGAGCATGTTAAAGTACTTTTTTGATATAGAAACAAAGGAAGAAACAAAGGATTTATTTAAAGATCTTAAAATAGAAGATGAAAAAGATATAATGAAATTGCAGGGAGAGTATCCTGTTATTTTTGTTTCATTTAAAAATATCAAATATGATACTTATGAAGGGGCAAGTCAGGGCATAGGATTATTATTAGCTAATTTGTACAATCAACATAGGTATCTGCTTCATAGTGATAAATTATCTGCTGAGGAAAAAGAGAAATTTATTAAGATATTAAAAGAACGTGGTTCAGAGGCAGATAGAGCTGAAGGAATCAGCATTTTGATGAGATTTATGAGTACATATTATGATAAAAAAGTAATGCTGTTCATTGATGAATATGATGTGCCAATACAGCAGGCTTATGTTAAGGGATATTATGATGAATTAATATGTTTCATGCAGATTATGCTGACAGCAGCACTTAAAGATAATAATGACTTGGAGAAAGCTCTAGTGACAGGAATACTCAGAGTTGCGAAGGAAAGTATATTTTCTGGACTTAATAATGTTCAGGTCCATACTATGTTCAGCTATAAATTTAATAATAAATTTGGATTTACAGAAGACGAGGTAAGGGAAATTTTAAATTATTACAACTTGAGTCATGATTTGCAGGAAGTTAAGAACTGGTACAATGGATATATTTTTGGTGGTGAAGTTATATATAATCCATGGTCTGTACTTAATTATGTGAGCAATAATGAAAATGGTTTTATGCCATACTGGATTAACAGCAGTGGCAATGAGCTAATCAAGAGGCTCCTTAGAAAAGGAAATAAGGAAACTAAAGAAAATCTTGAGGAGCTTATAAAAGGAAATTCCATAAAAAAGATTGTTGATGATCATATTGTTATGAAAGAAGTGGAAGAAGATGACGAAAATCTATGGAGTTTTCTGTGTCTTAGTGGATATCTTAAACCAGTTAAAACAGAGCTGATACGAGGCAGGCTTCATTGTGAACTGAAAATACCTAATGAAGAAGTTCAGGTATTTTACGATGATTTAATAGAAAAGTGGTTTAAGGAAAGTCTTACTAGTGATTTGTACAATACTATGCTTAAAGCATTGATAACAAGAGATATTGAAACTTTTGATGAGATATTCAGTGATTTTGTCATGGATTCTATGAGTTATTTTGATGTGAGTGGAAAAGAGCCTGAAAAGGTATATCATGCTTTTGTTTTAGGAATGATTGTGTCTCTCGCAGAAGAGTATGAGGTTAAATCAAATAAGGAAAGTGGTTATGGCAGATATGATGTTATGCTTATACCTAAGGATACTTCAAAACTTGGAATAATTATTGAATTTAAGAGAATAAAGAACACAGCACCTAAGACTATAGAAATTGGAACAAAAGAAGCCTTAGAGCAGATTGAAAATAATAAGTATGAGTCAGAATTACGTAAAAGGAATATTAGTAATATATTAAAGCTTGCTATTGTTTTTAAAGGCAAGGAAGTTAAGGTTACTGAAGGTTAATAGTATATCATATATAATAATATTAAAGCAGGAAGAAAAGTTTGTAATCTTATTGATATTTATGAAGATGTAACTAAAAAAATATGTATTAAATATAAAGAAAAAGAAGAAGGCTGGGGTCATAGATGAATAACAATTATAATACTTTTAAAGAACTTTACGATGTAACATTGAAAATCAAGGAAATGGAGCCATGGAAATATTTCTGGGATATGGATTTAATAACAATATTTCTCCCAGATTTTGAAGAGCCAATCTGCTGCAGTATTATGGGTAGAGGTGGACAATATTTTGGTATAGGAGTTTATCCAGGATCTTATTCATTATATGGATTAATGAAAATATCAGAGGGGCAGATACCATATCATCAGGCTATAAGATATAATAATAATTTGAGATGTACATTTGGTAATCGTGATGAACTTACAAAAGATCAGTATAATTTAATTAAAGAATTAGGCTTTAAATTCAGAGGGAAAAATAACTGGGTTTATTTTGAAAGCAATGCTAAAGGATACATACCAACTATGCTTGATGAAGACGAAGCACAATTTATGCTGGAAATATTTAAAAACCTTTATATGGCTATAAAAAAATATATTGAAGAGGATATTGAAGTTGATTTTGAAAACGGTGAAACTCTTTTAAGAAGATATGATGAACAATCAAAATTATGGTATACACATAGAGCACCTCTTCTTATTCCTGCTATGAGTGGAAAATCATATGTTATCCAAGATGAATTACTAATTGCAAGACTTAAGAATAAAAAATATAATAACAACAGGATTGAAATTGATGTGATTTACTTAAATACACCAATTAAAGATAAGAAATATGCAGTTCCGTTGCTTCCGCAAATGTCTATATGTACTGATATAGACCAGGGAATGATAGTAAATCAAAATATATCAACAGTGGAAGAAAGCAATGAAAAAGATGAGATGATGAATATGCTTATAGGATATGTAGAGGCTTATGGAAGACCAAAGTCAGTTTATGTAAGGGATGAGCTAATGCAGTCTGTTTTAGCTGATATCTGTGAAAAACTTAATATAGATCTTGTGATTTCTAATAAAATGCTTATTGTTGATGATTTTGTTGAATCATTTATGCACTTTGGAGGAATGCGATAAGAAGACAGGGATAGTTTAAATTCAGGGCTTCTTAATGTACATTTTTTAGTAATAAAAAACCATTTTTATGAATAATTAATAAAGAGGTGATTTTAATAATAAAGATAGGGGTTTATTAATGAACTACTTAAAAAAATTAATATGTTTTTTGACAGCTATAATTTTAGTTGTAGCAGTTAGCGGATGTGGCAATAAAGGTCCAAGCAAGGCTATGAGAGAGAACCTTGACAGCATAACAAACGGTGATAATAAGGCTATTTCTGATATTTTAGGTAGTGAAATTCAAGATGAAGAGGGAACTGATTCTCAATATACAGAAGCAGAAA
>JAEWQX010000147.1 GCA_023399035.1 Bacillota bacterium
TCTGAATCAACACCATGTTGTAAATTATATGCAGGTTTAAGTTGTCCGTTTTTCATTGCATCTTCTTTCATTCTCATGAAAGTGGCATCAGTATCTGTTTTAGAATAACTATTGCGATTATCACATAAGTATACTTTTTTGTGTATTCTTTAAGTTTTTTTTGATATCCCTCAAGTGTTTCTATCGAACGCTGTAAAGCAGTTTTTCTTTTTCCCCTTCCGTGAACAAACTCAATTTCTTCATCTTTTTTTAACGAATATAATTTTTTCCTTAGCTTCTTGATATGTTTCATTTTAACAATATTATTATGAGTAATTTTGATATCATATAATTCTTGACATTCAGCTACTAAGTCAGCCATTTTTTGAAGTAGTTTATTCATATTTTTAGTAACAGCCTTTTTCCATACAAATGTATATTTATTTGCATTCGCTTCGATTTTAGTACCGTCAATAAATATATTTTCACCAGATATTTCTCCAAGTTCAAAAAGTAAATTACTTACTTCAGCCATCATTTCGTTTGAACACATAGCAAAATGAATACTTCTAAAGCGAGCAATAGTAGAATGATCCGGTGCTGATGAACCTTCAAGTAAAAACATGAAGTTTATATCACGTCGGCACGCAGTTTCAATGCTTCTTGATGAATATATTCTATTCATATAAGCATATAGCATGATTTTAAGTAACTTTCGTGGCGAAGCTTGATTTTCTCTTATACGAGAATAAGTCTTATATAATTCTGATAAATCCATCTCCTCAACAAATTGACTTAGCAAACGCACTGAATCATTACTTGGAACCATGTAATCAATATTTAAAGGTAATTTTAGTTGATAAAATTCTCTTAATCTTGTATAATCTTTGTGTAAAATATTGTTATTGGTCATATCATTATTTTACCATAAAACCCAAGTCTTGTGCTTGGGTCAGAGTGTCGACAACTAACTTCGTTTTCGGAGTTAGTTGTCTATTTTTTGTGGTAAAATATAGTTAGTAGATATTTAAGGTGGTGTTTCATTATGATGGGTATTAAAAAGAAAGCTGACAGAACACAGATTGAAATGTTAAGTATAGAAGATCTTGTTCCTAAAAATCATTTAGTAAGAAAATTGGATGCAGCAATAAATTTAGATTTTATATATGATGAAGTAAGAGATTTATACAAGCCTTACGGTCGCGAAAGCATTGATCCAGTAGTTTTAATAAAAATAGTAATGATTCAATATCTTTTTGGTATTCGCTCAATGAGACAAACACTTAAAGAAATTGAGGTTAATTTTGCATATCGTTGGTATCTTGGATATAACATGCATGAGCAGTTACCACACTTCTCAACATTCAGTAAAAACTATTCAAGAAGATTTAAAGATTCAGATTTATTTGAAACTATATTTGCAAGAATACTATGCGAAGTCAATAAATATGGTTTTATTGATGAAGAAAATATATTTATAGATGGAACTCATATAAAAGCTAATGCAAATACTCATAAATATAAAAATGAGGTTATCGAAGAATCGGCACGAGTTTATGAAAAATCATTAAAAGAAGAAATTAATAAAGATAGGGAAATACATAATAAAAAACCACTTAAAGAAAAAGAAACATCAAATGAATTTAAAAAAAACATTAAAATAAGCACTACCGATCCTGAAAGCGGATTATTTCATAAAGGTGAGCATAAAAAAGTTTTTGCATATACAGCAAACACAGCTTGCGATAAAAATAATTATGTTTTAGGATTTGAATTAACACCTGGAAATGTACATGATTCAGTTTCTTTTTGGGGAATATATGAAAAAATAAAAAAAGAACATAGCAATGTAAATGGGATTGTAGTAGATGCGGGATATAAAATCCCTGCGATCGCGAAGCAAATAATTGATGATGGAAAAATGCCGATAATGCCATATAAACGACCTATGACTAAGCAAGGTTTTTTTAGAAAAAATGATTATGCTTATGATGAATACTATGATTGCTATATTTGCCCTAATAATCAAATATTAAAATATACTACAACTAATAGAGATGGATACAAAGAGTATAAAAGTGATAAGAAAATTTGTGCAAACTGTCCACATATTAATCAATGTACTCAAAGTAAAAATAATGTAAAAGTAGTATGCCGACATGTTTGGGAAGAATACATAGAAAAGGTTGAAGATATAAGACATACAATTGGTGTTAAAGAAATATATAAATTAAGAAGCCAAACAATTGAACGTGTATTTGCGGATGCAAAAGAAAAACATGGTATGCGTTATACTCAATATCGTGGATTAGAAAAGGTTAGGATGGAGCTTAACCTCTTATTTGCATGCATGAATTTAAAAAAATTAGCAACATGGCTTGATCGAAAGGGGCTATTGCCTACCGGTTCGGGCAATTTATTGCCTAATTTAATAAAAAGTTTGATAAAAACTTTTATTAGAAAAGACAAAAGGGATATATGCCAATGCATTAACCCCTTTTGTCTACAGACTGAACATACTATTATTAATATGTTTTTAGTTCTTAATTCATTATAATTGACATTAATATGAAGCTTATATTCTTAAAATCCTTAAGCTCCTCCCTCTATGATTTATAAAATAAAATAAGAAGTATTTTTGAGTTTAAAATACTTCCTATTTTAAATATTTAATTTTATAAAACAAAAAAGTTACTATAACTATATAGTAA
>JAEWQX010000180.1 GCA_023399035.1 Bacillota bacterium
GTTTAATACTAAGTCATATGCCTTAGCTCTTACTCTTGCCGGATCAGATTCAACAAATTCTAAATCTTCATCCATAGGAGCTGTAAATGGATGGTGACAAGCCTTGAATCTTTCTTCTTCTTCACTATATTCAAAGAATGGGAATTCAGTAACCCATGTAAAGTTAAATTCATTCTTATCCTTGATTAAATCATACTCCTTAGCTAAGTGTAATCTTAATGCACCTAAGCTTGGGAATACAACAGAATTCTTATCAGCTACTATTAAAATAGCATCTCCTTCTTCTGCATTCATAGTCTTAACTATCGCATTTGTAACATCATCAGTTAAGAATTTAGCTATTGAAGATTTAACTCCATCTTCTTTAAGCTGAATCCATGCAAGACCTTTTGCTTTATAAGTCTTAACAAATTCACCTAACTTATCAAGAGGCTTTCTTCCAAGAGAAGCTCCTCCTTTTAAGCATAATGCTCTTACTGATCCGCCAGCTTCGATTGCAGATTTAAATACAACAAAATCCATATCCTTAACATCTTCTGTTATATCAGTGATTTCCATACCAAATCTTAAATCCGGTTTATCTGAACCGTATTTTTCCATAGCTTCTTTGAATGTCATTCTCTTTATTGGAAGTTGTACATCCACGCCTGCTACTTTCTTAAATACATAAGCTATTAAACCTTCATTTAATTGCATTATATCCTCTTGTTCTACAAAGCTTAACTCCATATCTACCTGAGTGAATTCTGGCTGTCTGTTAGCTCTTAAATCTTCATCTCTAAAACATTTAGCAATTTGATAATATCTATCAAATCCAGACATCATTAATAACTGTTTATATATTTGTGGAGATTGTGGAAGTGCATAGAACATTCCTGGATAGTTTCTTGATGGAACTAAATAGTCTCTTGCACCTTCTGGCGTTGACTTTCCAAGAACTGGAGTTTCAACATCTAAGAAATTATGTTCTTCTAAGTAATCTCTTATTGCCTTAGTAGTCTTGCTTCTTATTTCGAAGATTCTCTGCATATCAGGTCTTCTTAAATCTAAATATCTATATTTTAATCTTATATCTTCAGCTGTATCTAAATCTTCTTTAATTATGATTGGTGGAGTTTCAGATTCTGAAAGAACCTTTATAGATTCACACTTTAATTCAACAAAACCTGTAGGCATGTTTTCATTAACGCTTTCTCTCTTTACTACTTCCCCTGTTACTGCAATACAGTATTCAGGTCTTACACCTTTAGCTCTTTCGAAAGCTTCAGCATTTATTTCTTCACCAAAAACAACCTGCATAATACCTGTTTTATCTCTTAAATCGATAAATTCAAGTCCGCCAAGTTTTCTGTTTCTTTGAACCCATCCCATTAAGGTAATCTTTTGACCTACATGTTCTTCTCTAGGTTCGCCACACATCATTGTACGCTTTAATCCGTTTAAAGCTTCACCCATTGTTATTCCTCCTTTAATCAGTTAACAGTTTACAATTTACAATTGACAGTTCTTGATGTCATTGTTATCGCGAACTGAAACTGGAAAAACTGCTTTATTTATATAATTCTACAGTCTTTAAAAACATCGTTCTCTTTATTGTATAATAGAAATCAAAAATTTACAATTAACAATAGTATTTTATCTTTAAAATAAATATTTTACAATTATATTTATCTAAAAACAAATAAAAATTATACTTTTTGATTAAAATCAATTATACATATTTTTATCTATAATACAAGCTCCCATAAACAGTCAGAAAATGTTTATGAGAGCTTATTCTTATATTATTACCTGACTATTTTCCACTTACGATTTTAGATATTTCCTCTGTATTTTCTAATGATACCTCAAAAATTTCACCATCGCTCATTCTCTTTAGGTTTATTTTTTTGTTTGTTAATTCATCTTCACCTAAAATAGTTGTAAATGCTGCTCCTAATTTATTTGCAAATTTCATTTCAGCCTTTACGCTTCTTCCCATATGATTTATTTCACATTTAGCGCCTAATACTCTTAAATCACTTGCAAGCTTAAATGCAGCTTTCTTTTCTTCTTCTCCTCTTGCCCCTATATATAAATCAATAAGATTTTCTTTTGGAATTTCAATTCCCTCATTTTCAAGAGTCATTATTATTCTTTCCATTCCAATAGCAAATCCTACTGCTGGCATTTCTGGACCTCCAAGCTCACCTACAAGCTTATCGTATCTTCCTCCACCACATACTGTGAAATCATCATTGATTATTTCAAAAATAGTCTTTGTATAATAGTCTAATCCTCTAACTATACCTGGATCTACTACATAAGGAATTCCTAATACATCAAGATATTCTTTTACAGTATTGAAGTGAGTTTCACATTCTTCACACACATAATCTAATATCTGAGGAGCATTCTTTGTGATTTCATTACATTTCTTTTCCTTACAGTCTAAGATTCTCATAGGATTCTTTTCAAATCTTGATTTGCATGTATCGCAAAGACCATCATAATTTTCCTGTAAAAATTTCTTTAAAGCTTCATTATACTTAGCTCTACATTTTGGACATCCTAAATTGTTGATGTGTAAACTTAAGCTCTTTAGTCCTAATTTATTTAAAGTATCCATAGCTACCTTAATTGCTTCAACATCCATTGTTGGTTCTTTAGAACCAAATACTTCTATACCACATTGATGGAATTGTCTAAGTCTTCCCTTTTGAACATTCTCATATCTGAAAGTTGGTGATATATAGTATAGTTTTGTAGGCTGTGCTTCATTAAATAATCTATTTTCTATAAACGCTCTAACAGCCGGTGCAGTTCCTTCTGGTTTTAAAGTTATACTTCTATTACCTTTGTCGTTAAAAGTGTACATTTCCTTTTGAACGATATCTGTTGTATCTCCAACACTTCTTTGGAATAATTCTGTGTGCTCAAAAATAGGTGTTCTTATTTCTCTTATTCCATAAGTTTTAGTCACATTTCTAAATACGCTTTCAATATAATGCCATTTATAAGCATCCTGTGGAAGCATATCCTTCGTACCTTTTGGTGCTTGAATTTCATTTGCCATTTTTATATCCCTCCAAAAATCAGTTGATAGTGCTTCAACTATCAACTTATTCATATAGCGTGTTTAATAATTCTTTCTTTCCTTCAATCATTTCGTCTATTCTTGTAACATATTCATGAAGATCCTTAAGGTTTGGGAATCTTTCAAGTCTGTCTTCTTCTAAGAATACTACTTTACTTACAGCTGATGCTCCAAGTGCTATGATTGTCTGTCTTTCTTCTATCATTTGAATGTTATATATACATTCTTTGCCTTCTTTAGCATACCCCAAATTCTCCATATTTCCAACCATATTTTTTTGTCTATACATATAATATGGTGAAATACCTAAGTCCTTGGCTAATTTTCTGCTTTCTTCATACATTTTAACAATCTCATCATGGGGAGTAACTTCTATACCTTTTTCAAGGATGAACTTTTCATACATTCTTGAACCTCTCTTAAGAGCTAAACCATGAACTGTTATGCTGTCTGGCTGAAGTTTTTTAAGCTCTTCACATGTATGAATCATTTCTTCATGCCCTTCACCTGGAAGTCCTATTATTATATCCATGTTTATATCTTCAAATCCAAGCTCTCTTGCCATCTTGAATTTTTCTTTTATATCCTCGCTTGTATGAGTTCTTCCTATAAGTTTTAATGTTTCATCATTCATAGTCTGAGGATTGATACTTATTCTAGTTACATTACAGTCCTTCATAGTCTGAAGCTTGCTTCTAGTTAATGTATCAGGTCTTCCACATTCTACAGTAAATTCACGCACATCGCCTTCTTTGATGAAATCATTATAAATCTCATCCATAACCATCATGAATTCACCATCACTTACAGATGTAGGAGTACCTCCACCAAAATAAATTGTTTCTACATTAAGACCCTTTTCCTTAACGTACTTGCTTATGCCCTTAATTTCCTTCATAAGGCTTTCTACATATGGCATAACCATTTTCTTATATGTACCTATTGGATTAGCTGTAAATGAACAATAAAGGCATCTTGTTGGACAAAATGCCATTCCAATATATATAGAAATAGTTTTACTATCTTTGTTTACTATTCTTTCTTCAGCTTTTGCAACATCTATAC
>JAEWQX010000189.1 GCA_023399035.1 Bacillota bacterium
GTGATAATCTTATTATTGCTAAGGGTACAAAAGCCGTTGATGATAAGCCGGCAGAAGTGAAGATACTTTTTGACCTTGGTGACAAGATACACCTTGATAATGATTCTATGGATAAGATTGATTATAAGAATGTGTATTCAATAAGCAGCATAGAAGCTGGACAAGTACTTGCAGAAATAATCCCAGAAGAGCAGGGCAAGAATGGTAAAACAATAAAAGGTGACGTCATAAAAAGAAAGACTTTTAAAAATAAACCTATAAAAGCAGGTGAAGGCTGCATGATTGAAGGCAATAATGTAATTGCAACACGAAGTGGAAGACCATCATCAAAAAATGGAGTATTGAGCGTAAATAATGTTTTCAATATCAAAGATGTGGATATGAAATGCGGCAATATCAATTTTGTAGGCGACGTAGAAATTAATGGCAGTGTCAATGAAGGCATGACTGTAAAAGCAGGAAATTCTATTGTAATCAAAAAAGATGTGGACAATGCATATGTCACTGCAGAAGGAGAAATTAATATAAGCGGAAATATTATGCACTCAAAAATCTATACTGGGCAGGTTGATATTGAAAAGAAAGAATATCTAGATATATTGAACACATATAAAGATGAATTAATAGGGCTTATAGAAAGTGTAAAGAAGCTTAATGAATCGTCAGACAGCACTAAGAAAATAAGTGATCTTACGAGAATATTGATCGAAAACAGGTATAAGGATATTCCTAAGCTTTCATTAAATATAATAAGCAGGTGTATAAAGCTCCATGATGAAAATGATAATGAACTTATTGAATTTCTTCGCAGCAAAGTAATGGGGCTCAATATATCAAATATAAAAAGCATAAGAGATTTAGATTATCTTTATGAATTAGTTGAAGAAGAAATTGATTATTACAATGATGATATGCTTATTCAAAGCGATATCTATGTAAGCTATCTGCAGGATTCACTTGTAAAATCTACAGGAAATATCTTTGTAACAGGAAAGGGTGAGTATGTGACAAACCTTATTGCATTAAAGAATATTGAGTTTTTAAAAAGCAATTCTGTTGCAAGAGGAGGACTTATATCTGCAAGAGGAAATATAAAGCTTGGAACTGTTGGAAGCACGGCAGGAATCTCAACACGTATTGAAGTTCCTAAAGACGGCATAATCACTGCTGAAATGGCATATTCAAATACTGTATTTGCTTTTGGTAAGAAATCTAAAACATTGGATGAAGATTCAAAAAACCTTAAAGCTTATATGAATAAAGAGGGAGAAATCATAATAGAAAAATTAAAACTATAACTTCTAAAATGGCAATTATGGATTATATTATGTAAGTTCTTTTTTGTTAATGAAAGAATATCTTTATAGTGGAATAATTAATTATATAACTTAAATATAAACATTTCGAATATTATGACGATATTATAAATATACAACAATAATGTTTAAAAATAATAAAGGAGTGAAATTTATGAAAAAGGCCGGAAAACTTATAATTGCTTCAAGTCTGATAAGCGTATTTTCAGCTACTCCAGTATTTGCATTTGAGAATAATTTTAACAATTATAATAATTACAGCTCACCTGCATCATCATATACATTTCCAACGGCACCATCAAGCAGTTACCATGATGCTTTGGCTTCCAGCCAGGCATACATAAGCGCGCCATCTGGAGCACCACAGCTTACAGGCCTTCCAGATTCCATAGGCAGTATGTATATTTCTCCAGAAACAACACAATATAATTGTGTAAGCTATGATAAGTATCTTGGAACTATATATAGGACAGCATCACAAAGAGGTGATATCTTAGACGAAGTAAAAAACTTCAATCTTTCTAATATGGGCATAAACAGGACTATAAGTGAAGTTCTTGGTGCACTTACTCCAAATTATGACGGAGTAAATTCAGCTTGTGGATGGTACAAGGACTCCAATAATGCAAATTCAGTAATATGCACATGTGGAATTTATACTATTTACTTTGACTGTTTTGCTTCATCAACTGGTATGGACATCTATGCTTCAATAGGTACACAGGGACAAGGAATACACACTTTTACAGAAAATGAAATAACTAATTTCTTTAAAAATCTTGATGTACAGTTGACTAATATTGAAAATGCACAGAAAGAAAGCACTGAAAGCAGTGATTCTGGATATAGCCAGTATTATAATAATTCAATTGTCATAAACGGAACAAATTCAGGCACAATAATATATAATAACAAATAAGTATTTTGTTTTATGTTACTTCTTTCTAAATAAAAATTCAAAGGTTTAACACTCAGTGCTGCATTTAGTATACTAAATGCAGCGCTTTTTGATGTGCAGAAAAATCAAAATATACATAGGATATACTACGCAGTTATTATATAATTAAGTTTATTAATAAAGTCATATGTAATTTCAATAGATAAATAAGTTAAAAATAAACTGGAATTTTGGATTATCTTATAAGTATGATAAAATAATAAATAGACAAAGATACAAAGGAGTAAAAAATTAATGAATATTATTACATTAGAAAATATAAGCAAAACCTATAGCGAAAAAGTATTACTTAAAGATGTATCTTTAGGTATCAATGAAGGCGATAAAATAGGTTTGATAGGTATAAATGGTGCTGGTAAATCTACATTTTTAAAGATTGTAGGAGGCAGGGAAGAATTCTTTGATGGAACTATAACAAAAGGGAAAAATGTAAGAATTGAATTTTTAGATCAGGACCCAGATTTTCATAATGATGTTACAGTTATAGAACAGATATTTAAAGGTAATACTAAGGAAATGCAGACTCTTAGGGAGTATGAGGACCTTCTTAATAAGATAGAAAGCTGTGATGGCAGTGATTTTGATAAGCTTAACAGCAGACTTATTAAGATTCAGGAAGAAATCGATGCACTAAATTTATGGGACCTTGAAAGTGAAGCAAAAACAATCCTGACTAAACTTGGAATAAAGAACTTCAATGAAAAGGTAGGAAACCTTTCTGGAGGTCAGAAAAAGAGAATAGCACTTGCATGTGCACTTATAACTCCATGTGACCTTCTTATTCTAGATGAGCCTACAAACCATCTTGATTCAGATTCTATCGAGTGGCTTGAAGAATTCCTGAATAACAGAAAAGGTGCCCTATTAATGATCACCCATGACAGATACTTTCTTGACAGAGTTACAAACAGGATAATAGAGCTTGACCGTGGAACTCTTTATTCATATCCTGGAAACTATACAGCATTCCTTGAAAAGAAAATGGAAAGACTTGAAACTGAAGCAGTTCAAGAAGAAAAAAGAAAAGCATTAATAAGAAATGAACTTAAGTGGGTTCGTCGTGGTGCAAAAGCGAGAACTACAAAACAAAAAGCAAGACTTCAGAGATTTGATGAACTTGTAAATACTGAAACAATAAAGAGACAGGAAGATATTGAATTATCATTTGTAGGATCAAGACTTGGTAAAAAAGTAGTTGAGCTTTATGATATAAACAAATCCTTTGGAGATAGAACTATTATTAAAGACTTCAGCTACATTTTCTTAAGAGATGACAGAGTTGGTATTGTAGGACACAATGGTGCTGGTAAAACAACTTTAGTGAATATCTTAAGAGGGAAGCTTCAAGCAGACAGCGGAACTATTGAAATAGGAGACACTGTAAAAATAGGATGCTTTGCTCAGGATAACACTAATATGGACCCTAAGATGAGAGTAATAGATTATGTTAAAGAAGGGGGAGAATACATTCCAGTAGAAGATGGAACAAAAATCACTGCATCTACAATGTGTGAAAGATTCCTGTTTGATGGAACTATGCAGTATACTCCAATTGAAAAGCTGTCTGGAGGAGAAAGAAGAAGACTTCACCTTTTAAGAGTACTTATGGAATCTCCTAACTTCCTGATCCTGGATGAGCCTACAAACGATCTTGATATAGAAACATTAAAGATACTTGAAGATTTTCTTGATAAATTCCTAGGAGTTGTAGTAGTTGTATCCCATGACAGATACTTCTTAGACAGAATATGTAACAAGATATTTTCTTACGAAGGTAATGGATATATTAAAGGCTATAACGGTAATTATAGTGATTTCTTAATTGCAAAGGAAATTGAAAGCATTCAGAAAACTGTTGAGCAGAGGGAAGTAAAAGATAAGCCTAAGGCAAAGGGAACTAAGGAAAAGAGCAGGGAAAACAAGCCTAAGTTCACTTTCAAGGAGCAGAAGGAATTTGAAACTATAGATGATGACATTGCAAAATTAGAAGAAAAGATTGAAAGCATTGAAAAAGATATGGCTGCAAATTCTTCGAACTATGGAAAGCTTAATGAGCTCATGAAGGAAAAAGATGAAACACAGGCAATCCTTGATGAAAAGTATGAAAGATGGGAATACTTAAACGAAATAGCAGAAGCAATAGAAGAATACAAAGCTAACAATTAATATAAAATCACCTTACATATTAAATACCCTAAAGAAAAAAGTATTAAGATGAAAGAGGTAAAGTATATGAAATTACATGTTTATTTAAAAGGAAAAAGCGACCCCCAGATTTTTAAGGGTGACAGAATAGATGTCCTTGATTTTGAAATGGAGGGCAAACAATATAAGCAGATAAGATATTTCAGAAAGGGATTTTCAAAATCTCAATATATTGCAGCAGATTTAATAAAAAGAATAGCTGAAGTTAATAAATAGTACGGAGTGTTGAAGTTGATAAAACAGGTATTAATGGACAAATTTAATAAAAACATCACACCTTCAGTAATGAGAAGTGCTAATGATGTTATGAGAAATGATCTTATTAAAGATGTCACAAATACTATAGATAAGGATATCATTAATATAAAATCTACAGTTATTTCAGACAGTTTATTAAGCGAATATAACTGTAAGATAATATTTGATATGAAAGATATGGAGGTAATCGGCACATACTGCAGCTGTGCCGATTATGAAAAAAATGAATTTAAAAAGGAAAATTACTGCTGCAAGCATTTAGCTGCAAGCTTTTATGATTTTGTAAATACTGCTTCAGAAGATGAAGAGCTTTCTAAAGTTCTGAGCGGAAGCATAAAAGAAAAGAAAAAAAGCAGCACAAATGAAAGTGAAATTCTGAAATCCCTTTTAGATACGAGAGAAAACAAGTTAAAGCTTGAAGTCATTTTAAGCAAGAATCACTGGTCATCAAAACTGCAGGCTGAATTTAAAATCGGACTTAGAAACAAGAAAATGTATGTCATAAAAGATTTAAATCACTTTCTTATTTCCATGTTTAACAACGTTCCTATAAAATACGGAAAGGATTTTACATTCAATATAAAAGAACAGAAATTTTCTTATGAAGACAGCAGGCTTATTAAATTTATATGTAATCTTCAGAGGTTCAGTGACAGCAGCGGTATAAGAAGACAGGATAAAATAATAGATGGAAAGCTGCTTACAATTCCATCAATCATGGTAAAGGAGTTCCTTTCAATAGTCAAAAAGAACAGAATATTCCTTGGAGACGGATTCTTTTACAGAATACTTGAATGCGATGTCATAGAAGGAGATATACCAATATCCTTTTCATTAAAATCTGCTTCTGATGGTATAACACTTGAAGTGCCGGATTTAATGCCTGAACCATTAAGTGACAATAATGATGTATTCATATATGGAACATCACTATATATACCGTCCATTGAGCAGTGTGAAAGACTTGAACCTTACTTGAAGATATTTGATAAGACAAGAAAAATAATATTTGACAAAAATGATGAGGAAGTAATATTAAGAAGGCTTATTCCAAACCTTCAAAAGATTACAACAGACTTAAATCTGTCGCAGAACATAAGAAAGAAGATAATTTCAGGTCCAGTCAATTTCAGATTTTACTTTGATAGGGACAGGTGCAATGTTTCACTTGTATTTAAGGTATCCTATGAAGGTCATGAATTCAATTTCTTTGATGAATATAAGGATAAGATAATATACAGGGATACGACCAGGGAAAATGAAGTATATAATCTTTTGAGAAGCCTTGGGTTTGAGGAAATAAATGAAAAACTCTACTTATTAAAGGATGATGATGAAATTTATAAATTCTTCAAATATGAAATAGAAAAGCTTCAAAGATATGGTGAAGTATTTTATTCTGAAAGATTCAAAGGAATTAAATCTATTAAGAAGTCAGACTTCAAAGGTGAAGTTCGTAAAGGAAAATATGATTACTTTGAATTAAAATTTAAGATTACAGATATAAGTGAAGAGGAAGTCATCAGGATCCTAAGAAGCTTCAGGGATAACTTAAAGTATTACAAGCTTGAAAATGGTGAATATCTGGATTTGGAAGAGGAATCCTTAAAAGAAGCCTTAACTTTACTAGATGGTCTTATTATTGATGAAGAATATGAAGATACTGCATTAATTCCATTAAGCAAGGGTGCTTATGTGGAAGATTATCTTGAAGATAAGGGATTCAGGTATATTAAGACATGCGATGAAATGAAAGAACTTAAAGACAGGCTACATAATATTGAAAATAAGGTTTTCCAGCCTCCATATGGTCTTATGGCAAAGCTGAGGGATTATCAGAAGCAGGGATATAACT
>JAEWQX010000045.1 GCA_023399035.1 Bacillota bacterium
CTGTTTCGTATTCAACGTGAGCAGTGTTGATTGTGATTCCTCTTTCTTTTTCTTCTGGAGCCTTATCGATATCTGCGTAGTTGAACGCATCTGCGAATCCTTTATTTGCTAATACAGTTGTGATTGCAGCTGTTAATGTAGTCTTACCGTGGTCAACGTGACCTATTGTACCAATGTTAACATGTGGTTTACTTCTTTCAAATTTCTCTTTTGCCATTGAAAATTCCTCCTTTAAAATTGTAATAAACTTTGCCTAGCGTTTTTTCTTTTTTTATTTTGGAGCTCACAATCGGGATTGAACCGACGACCTCCACCTTACCAAGGTGACGCTCTGCCAACTGAGCTATGTGAGCGCTTCGAAATCATATCGTTCCTTGATATACCAATTATAAAGTTTACTATTAATTTTTTTGTTTGTCAATATAAATTATCACTTTACTTTCAAGCATTTTTCTAATTTTCTTTTCACTCTTTGAAGTGCGTTATCTATTGATTTTGAATGTCTTTCCAAATCACATGCAATTTCCTGATAAGACTTCCCATCTAAATAGGAAGTTAATACTTTTCTTTCCAGTCCAGATAAGACTTCAGAAATCTTTTCTTCAATGAAATGCATCTGTTCTTTACTAATCATAAGTTCCTCAGGATCTGAAATCTTTAATCCAGACAGCACATCTAGAAGAGTTCTTTCAGATTCTTCTTCATATATTGGTTTATTTAATGATACGTAAGTATTTAAAGGTATGTGCTTTTGTCTAGTAGCAGTTTTTATTGCTGTTATAATCTGTCTAGTCACACATATTTCTGCAAAAGCCTTAAAAGATGTAGATTTTTCAGGATTGAAATCACGTATAGCCTTATATAATCCAATCATGCCTTCCTGATAAATATCTTCCTTATCAGCACCTATTAGGAAGTATGATTTCGCTTTAGCTTTTACAAAATTTTCATATTTGAAAATTAAATACTCTTGCGCTTTGTTATTGCCAGCCTTAGCTTCCATAACAACCTCTTCATCTAGTTTGTCTTTAAATTCTAAAAATCCTTTCAACTATACTCTCTCAACTCTCTTCTAAAATTAAACTGCTCTACCTTTTAAACAATTATACTCTAGTAAAATTGCATTCGTCAACCAGTTCTACTTACCTCTGCGCATTTCCTCCAACTTTTTAACTACATCTTCATTTATATTATCAGCTACACTATTTTTATGATTAATTTTTATTTTATCTGTTTTATTATTTATTGTTTTTTCCACTTTTAGGATCTCATTGTAAAACTCAATAGACGACATCCTTACAGCTCCTCTCTGAAAGACCGTCTGTTGTTCAAGATTATCTGAAGTTACTACCATAACTTCATGCTTTCTCCCCATTTCATTAACATGTCTTTCTATATAAGCATCTGCCGTTTCGCCATCTTTAGTAAAAACAACTGAAATATTCCGGTTAATTTCTTCTTTCTTTTCTATACTTCCAGGAACTTTGTGTGCATCGAAAACTAATATTATCCTGCACTCCTTAAAGACTCCGTAATTATGCAGTTTATCAATAAGAGTCTGCCTTGCACCTTCGAAACTAACGTCTTTCTTCTCTTTTAAGTCTGGCCAGCTATTTATTACGTTATACCCATCTACGAAAATATTTTTCATAGTATACCTCTTACTTGAAGCGTCCTTTTAATACTTCGTACATCATTATTCCACCTGCAACAGAAGCATTCAATGAATTTATCTTTCCTACCATAGGTATTTTTATAAGCTTATCACATTTCTGAACTGTAAGCTTTGACATACCTCTTCCTTCATTTCCTATTACAAGAGCGCATGGACCACTATAGTCAACTTCATAACTATATTCTTCTGCTCTTATATCTGTACCATAAATCCAGACTCCTTTTTCTTTAAGTTCATCTATTGTTGAGTTTATATTATTTACTTTTGCAACCTTAACATGTTCTATAGCACCAACAGAAGATTTATATACTGTTGCGGTAACAGAAGCACTTCTTCTCTTAGGGATTATGATTCCATGCACACCAAATAGTTCTGCTGTTCTTGCTATTGAACCTAAGTTATGAGGATCTTCAACTTCATCAAGTATAATAATAAATGGAGCTTCTCCTTTTTCTTCAGCCAGGTCAAGTATATCTGATACATCACAATATTTAAATGGAGTAACCTTAGCAATTACGCCCTGATGTGCTTCTCCATCACACATACTGTCCAGCTTTCTCTTATCTACTTCTTTTATAAGTATTCTTTGTTCTTTCGCCATTCCTACAATAGCATTTATAGAACCCTCAAGCTTATTGTTTGAAATATATAGAGCTTCTATAGTTCTATCTCCTTTTAATGCTTCCATTACAGCATTTCTTCCGATAACAATATCTTCTCTTTCTTCCTGTGGCTCTATATTCTTTGCTCTTCTTGGAGTATCATTTTTTCTATCTTTTTTAAATTTTAAATTATTAGTCTTCTTTGATTTATCCTGCATCATTAGACCTCCCTTTTCTTATCTTTTGAATTATTCCATGCTTTCTATACTCTTGTTGAATATAAATTCCAATCTGTCTTTTTTACCGCATAAATATAGATATCCAACCAAAGCCTCAAATCCAGTTGCCATTCTATAATCTCTCACATCTGCATTTTTAGGAACAGTTGCCGATTTTGCGTTACGTCCTCTCTTATAAACTGCTTCTTCATCTTCAGTTAAAAACTCTTCAATATTATGCATTATTGTAGCCTGACTTTTTGCTTTAACATATTTAATTGCCTTAACATGAATTTTATTTGCTGATAAAGCTGTATTGTTAGTTAATATGTAATTTCTTATGAAAATTTCATATACTCCATCACCTATCAAAGCTAATTGAAGTGGATTAAGCATTCTTGCTTCAGTTTCTGTAAATTCTCTTATTCTAAAATCATCTAACATTATAATTCTCCTTTAAATAAGGGTTGCATTATTTGCAACCCTTATTTTAATTAATCAACCTTTTTCCATCTAACACCTTGTGGTGTATCTTCTAAAACAATATTTCTAGCTTTTAAAGCATCTCTTATTTTATCAGCTAATGCAAAATCTCTGTTCTTTCTTGCTTCTTGTCTCTTATCAATTAACTCTTGAATTTCAGCTTCTAAAGATTTTTCTTCAGTCTTTTGAAGAATTCCAAGAGGACTTCCAAGCTCTCTTATTATGCTTAGTGCACCTTCGCATAATTCAGCTGATGAATCTATATTTACATTATTGTTTATATCTTTTACTAAATCAAATAATACTGTAATAGCATCAGCAGTGTTGAAATCATCATCCATCTTTTTAATGAATTTTTCTCTATGCTTATCTAAAGACTTTAAATAACCTCTTTCAGAATCATCAGCTTCTTTTCTGCTAACTTCATTAATTAAGTTTTCAAGATTATTTATGCAGTTATATAATCTATCAACTGAAGCTTTAGCTGAATCTAAAAGTTCTGTGCTGAAGTTTATCTGAGTTCTGTAATGTCCTGATAACATTAAGAATCTTATTACATCTGAATTATATTTTTTCAATGCTTCTCTTGCAGTAACAAAGTTGTTTTCAGACTTTGACATCTTCTTATTATCAACATTAACAAATGCAGCATGCATCCAGTAATTTGCAAATTTCTTTCCTGTTACAGCTTCACTTTGAGCTATTTCATTTTCATGGTGTGGGAATTTTAAATCCATTCCGCCTCCATGAATATCAATAGTGTCTCCTAATAATTTCTTTGCCATGCATGAGCATTCAATGTGCCATCCTGGTCTTCCTGGTCCCCAAGGACTTTCCCAAGCTGGTTCACCTGGTTTCTGCGACTTCCATACAGCAAAATCCATTGCGTCTTTCTTTCTTTCATCAACGCTTATTCTTGCTCCAGCCTGAAGGTCTTCTAAATTCTGACCGCAAAGTTTTCCATAGCTTTCAAATTTCTTAGTGCTGAAATAAACATCACCATCAACTTCGTAGGCAAATCCTTTATCAATTAAATCTTTAACAAAATCTATTACTTCTTGAATATATTCAGTAGCTCTTGGATTTGTTGTTGCTCTTTCAATTTGAAGACCATCAGCATCTTTATAATATTCTTCTATGAATTTATCTCCAAGTTCCTTTACTGTAATACCTTCATCATTAGCTTTTTTTATCATTTTATCATCTATGTCAGTAAAGTTTTGAATAAAGTTAACCTTGTATCCTCTATATTCTAAATATCTTCTTATTGTATCAAATATTATAAATGTTCTTCCATTACCAATATGAAAATAATTATATACAGTCGGTCCACATACATACATTCTAACTTCACCTGGAACAATAGGCACGAATTCTTCTTTTTGTCTCGTTAAACTATTATATATCCTCACTATAATTACCTCCCAATATTATCTTAATTTCATATTATTTTTTTCAAATTCACCTTTTACAATATTGCAGACATTACTTATCTTAACAACTTCCATTTCGCCATCTCTAAGCTTGAATTCAACTTCTCCATCAGTAATCTTCTTACCAACAGTAACTCTCATTGGAATACCCATAAGTTCCGAATCCTTAAACTTAACTCCCGCTCTTTCATTTCTATCATCTAAAAGTGCTTCAACTCCCATAGAAGTTAATTGTTCATATAGTTCATTTGCAACTTTTACTTGTTCTTCATCCTTAACATTTACAGGAATTACTGAGATATGGTATGGTGCAACTGATAAAGGCCATATGATTCCATTATCATCATGATGCTGTTCTATTATTGAAGCCATAGTTCTTGTAACTCCGATTCCATAGCATCCCATAACAAATGGCTTTTCCTTACCATCTTCATCTATAAAGTTTGCATTCATTGCTGCTGAATACTTTGTTCCAAGTTTAAATATATGACCTACTTCTGTACCTCTTGCAATTGTTATTGGAGCTCCGCAGCATGGGCATTTTTCACCTTCAGTTACATTTCTGAAATCTCCAACAATTCCTTCAAAATCTCTTCCGTAGTTTACATTTTCAATATGATATCCAGTTTCATTAGCACCAACTATAAAGTTATACATGTTAGCAACTTCTTCATCTACTAATAGTATATCCACTTTTATTCCAATTGGTCCTGCAAATCCCACAGCTGCTCCTGTAGCATTTTGAACTTCTTCATTACTTGCTAAATCAAGGTTTGTAACTTCACCTACTGCATTTGCAACCTTAACTTCATTGATTTCTCTATCGCCTCTTACCATAACAGCAACGATTTTACCATCTGCATTGAATAAAATAGTCTTTGCAAATTTCTTTGCATTAGTGTTAAAGAAAGCAGCTACTTCTTCAATAGTTCTTGCATTTGGTGTTTCAACTTTATTTCTTTCCTTTAATTCAGCTTTTTCTTCTTTTTCCGAAGTTGATACTGCCTTTTCTATATTAGCAGCATAATTACAGCTGCTGCAGAATACAACATCGTCTTCTCCAACTTCTGATTTAACCATGAATTCAGCTGAGTTAGATCCACCGATTGCACCTGAATCAGCTTCAACACATTTTGCATCTAATCCACATCTGTTAAATATCTTAACATATGCATCATGCATCTTATCGAAAACTATATCTAATCCAGCTTGATCCTTATCAAAACTGTAAGCATCCTTCATTATGAATTCTCTAGATCTCATAACACCAAATCTTGGTCTACGTTCATCTCTGTACTTAGTTTGAATTTGATATAAGTTAAGTGGAAGCTGCTTATAAGATTTGATTTCATTTCTTGCGATATCTGTAAATACTTCTTCATGCGTAGGACCTAAACAGAAGTCTCTTGCACCTCTATCTTTAACTCTGAACATTTCTGCTCCATAAGCATCCCATCTTCCTGATTCCTGCCATAATTCAGCTGGTATCATAGCTGAAGCAAGGAATTCCTGTGCTCCTGCTGCATTCATTTCTTCTCTCACTATATCTTCTACATTCTTAAGAACCTTTAATCCTAATGGCATGTAATTATATATACCTGCTGCCATCTTTCTTATCATTCCAGCTCTTAGCATAAGCTTATGGCTATCAATTTCAGCTTCTGCTGGTACTTCTCTTAATGTAGAGATTAACATATTAGACATTTTCATATCAAAGTTCCTCCTATTGATTATGTATTATTATTTAAACAATGATTAAATACTTTGTAATTTTATTCACCTAAAATATCTTATGTGAATATACCAATCGACAATTATTAATTATTTTCTTGCAATTATATATAAGTTTATGATTATCAAAAGACTTTTAAAATATAAGTATTTATATATTTGAACAATAAAAAAATCGCCCTAATAAATATATTAGGGCGATTTAACTCGCGGTACCACCTAAATTTGTTCTCTAAATAATGATAACGGTATTAAACCGATAGTTTTTTCCTACTGCTCCGAAGCTGGTTCAAAGTCTGTTAAAAGTCTTACAGCCTATGGACTTTTTCTCTTAAATAGCGACTTCTACTATTCTCCATCATTGCTCTAAAATTTCATTTTATTTTAATTTATTATAACTTTTTAAAATTTAACTGTCAATATACTAAGACTCCACCAGATACTGCGCTAATATCAAATCTTCAGGAGTTGTTATCTTAATATTTGTATATTCTCCTTCATATAGATAGACATCATTACCAAAGAGCTCAGCTACCATTGTATCATCTGTTACTTCAAGTTTATTTTCCTTAACTTTTTTATGACAATTAAGTATCATATCATAGTCAAAAACCTGAGGCGTCTGAACAGCTACAAGATTACTTCTATCAGGTGTTTCAACCGAAAAACCTTTTCCATCCTTTACCTTTATGGTATCTTTAGGCATTACTCCTGGTGCTGCTGCCCCATATAATCCTGCATATTTAATTCCATCATCTATAATCCTTTTAGATACAAATGGTCTTGCTCCGTCATGAATAAGTACAATATCTGATCCTTCTGCCTTTTGTAGTCCATTATATACAGAATCCTGTCTTTCTTTGCCACCCATAGCAATACAATCAACTTTTAAATTATACTTATCAAGTACTTCCTTCTGGCAGAACTCTAATTCATCCTCGGGAATTACCAATATAACTTTATCTATGCTTTTATTATTTATAAAACGGTTAAGAGTGTAATAAAGAATGGGTCTTCCATTCAAGTCTATATATTGTTTACTTTGAATAGAGCCCATTCTCTTACCTCTTCCTCCAGCTAATACTATCGCACTAACCATTTAGAAAAGTCTCCTTTAATCATAATTTAATTATCCTTAGGCTTAGCAAAAATCATTCTTCCCGCTGCTGTCTGTAAAACTGATGTAACTATAACATCTTTTGTTTCACCGATATGTTTTCTTCCACCTTCAACAACTATCATAGTACCATCATCAAGATATGCAACGCCCTGACTTGATTCTTTACCATCCTTCACTATATCGACTACCATTTCTTCTCCTGGTAAAACTACTGGTTTTATTGCATTTGATAGTTCGTTTATGTTTAACACTGGAACTCCCTGAAACTCAGCAACTTTATTTAAATTATAGTCGTTAGTTATTACCTTTCCATTCATTTTCTGAGCAAGTTTTAAAAGCTTAATATCAACCTCAGGTATTTTAGGAAAATCATCATCAACTATTCTAGTTTCAATTGTTAATTCCTTCTGTATCTTGTTTAATATATCTAAGCCTCTTCTTCCTCTATTTCTCTTTAAAGAATCAGCAGAATCGGATACATGTCTCAATTCTACCAGTACGAAATTAGGAATTATTAATGGTCCTTCAATAAACCCTGTTTCACAAATATCAAAAATCCTTCCATCAATTATGACAGATGTATCTAGAACTTTTGGAATTTCACTTTTTTCTTCTTTGGCTTCTCTAAGTAATTCCTTAGATTTTTTCTCTTTATTGGTAGGCTTTTTTATATTTACCAGTAATGCAGTAATATCTTCTTTTTTCTTTATTAATATTTCAGCTCCAATGATTGCAGCTAATACATTTAATAAAACTAACAGAATAGGTCCAAAAAATCTATGGAGATCATTTATGGGCTTTGCAATAAAAGTCATGATTATTAATGCTACAACAGCTCCAACAGTTCCATAAAATAATTCTGTAATACTCATTTTCTGCATACTTTTTTCAACATATTCAATTAAATTAGAAATACCTTTATATATTGCAGGAGAAATAATATATAATATAAGTCCGAATATAATAGAAATAATAATTAAAAAACTAATTCGTGAAACACTTTTTGAAAGATAAGATAAATTAGCAATTTGAGGTATTTCAAGTGAAGTTTCCGCTATAATGTATCCAAGAATTAATCCAATTGCGGAAAACACTCCTCTCGTTAGCTTCATTAACATCTATTTCACCTCCTTCTAGATTATTTACATTTTTTCGTTGTTTTAATCCAATTTTAAAAATTACACTATATTGTTAATTATAACATACAATATCTTCTTCTAAAATGAATAAATTATTAAGTTTAATTTATTAGTCCCCCTATTAATTTTTAAAATTGTTTTGTATTATATACACATATTTCAAATTTAATTATTGCCAATAATTATTTTAAATTATATTGTCTTTCTCTATTTTAATTTAGTTAAGGAGCTGAAAAAATATGAAAGATATAATATTTGATGATTTCCAAAATTGTGTGAATGATTCATTAATACGTCATAAAAGCATTTTAGATATACTCACTAAATACAGCGAATCTGCTTCAAAAGTAAATAGATCCATTGCTAAAGCAGTTACACAATGTGGCTGTATAAGCATTTCTGCAAAAAAGCAGCATATTCCAGCTATTCAGTCTGATTCCGAAATTGATTTAAATAAATATTTAAATTCTCATCTTGAAGGTGAGCTCTGCGATAGATGTCGTGAAATACTTGAAAGAGAAATTGGCAATAATTTATTTTATCTCACTGCTCTATGCAATAATCTAGATATTAATTTATATGACATACTTCTTAAGGAATATAATAAATCAGCAACTTTAGGAAAATATAATTTACGTTAATTTTCAATATAAAAACTCAGGAAGGAAAATGCTATCTCTATACATTTACCTTTCTGAGCATAAATATTTATAATTCTTTTTTTAATAAAACTTGTTCTTTTATACGCTTTAACCCATTTTTTATTGCAGTAGCTCTTGCTTCACCTATACCTTCTACATTATCCAAATCATCTATATCAGCATCAATTATATTGCTTAATTCTTTAAATTCTTTGATAAGATTCTCTATTACATTTGAAGGTATTCTTGGAACCTTGCTTAGTATTCTATAACCTTTAGGCGATATTAAAGTATCCATAAGCGGTATCCCACCATATCCCAATGTTTTTGCTATTGCATCTAAATCAGGAAGTTCAGTGGAATTCAGTCTCTGAATATGCTCGTAAACTTCATTATAATCAGATCCTTCAGTGCAGTAATCTTGTATTAATAATATACCATCTCTTTCTATATGCTTAACAAGTTCATTAAGCTGCATAGAAATCAATCTTCCCTCATTACCAAGCTCTAAAATGTACATATTTATTTCTTCAACAATTCTCATTACCATTTCAGTTCTCTGAATTGCACTTACAACATCAAATAATGTAGTTAAATCCTGAAATTCTAATAGATTTAAATTATTGATTACACGTTCTAAAACAGCAACATATTTTTCTAATGTTTGTATTGCCTGATTTGCTTTGCTTAAAATGACGCTGCTCTCTCTTAGTACATATTTAATATCACCTTTATACATAGTAATTATGTTTCGTCTCTGAGATATTGCAATTACGATATTATTAGTCTGCTTTGCTACTCTGTGAGCAGTTCTATGTCTCGTTCCTGTTTCATATGTTGGTATTGATGAATCTGGAATCAGCTGAGCATTAGCACAGACAATTTTCTTTAAATCACCTGTTATTACGATAGCCCCATCCATTTTTGCTAATTCATATACATATGAAGGAGTATATTCTGAATTAATATAAAATCCACCATCAACAAGTTCCATAACTTCTTCATCGTCACCGATTACTATAAGTCCCCCTGTTTTGGCTCTTAATATATTTTCAATCCCTTCCCTTAGCTGAGTGCCAGGACATATTATTTTTAATACATCTTTAATACCTGTTCCTTTTTCTAATCTCATACACTCACCCCTATTCTCTTCATCATAAAATAATCTAAGATTTTTCTATTCAATATAAACTCTCTGTTCAAAATATGTAAAAGAAGTTAACTTTATCAGTTAAACTCTAAATTCTATAATACTATATTAATTTTATGCACTCAATAATAATTGTTTCATTATTAAATTATACTATATATTCATTTATACTTTATCAGAATAATTCTAAATATACAATGATTTCCCATAGCATATATCTAATTAACTATAAACATGCTTTATAACATTACTTAATGTCTTTAACTGAACTATATCTATGCCTTCAATATTAGGCTTTTTAATGAATGAATCCTTAGGAACATAGACTCTCCTAAAGCCCATTCTTGCAAGTTCCTTAATTCTACTTTCCAAAGATGGAACCTTCTTTAATTCACCCGTTAATCCAACATCAGCAATAAAGGCAATATTCGATTCGATTCCCTGCTGCTTTACTGAAGAAACAATGCTCATTATAACTGCAAGATTTATTCCCTGCTCACGAATCTTTATTCCGCCAGTTGTCTTTATTATTACATTCTTATCAAATAGGTTTATTCCACCTCTCTGTTCCAATATAGATATAAGAGTATTCAGTTTATCTTTACCAAGAGTTTCACCAATACGAGTTGGATATGGTGTAAAACTTTTTGAAACAAGGCTTTCAATTTCAGTTATTATTGATCGTGTTCCTTCTTTTATAACAGTTAATGCACTTCCTGAAACAATTTCTCCCTCATCACGCTTTGTCATGAAAAACTCTGATGGATTATCTATAGATAAGATTCCTCTTTCGCACATCTGGAAAAATCCATTTTCTATTCCTCCAAATCTATTTTTAGAACTTACAAGAACTCTAAGTTCCTCATCATTATCATCTTCAATTATCAAAACAGTATCAACAAGGTGTTCTAAAGCCCTAAGTCCTGCTAGTTCATCATTTTTCGTCATCTGACCTACAATGATTACAGCTCTAGGTCTTTTTTCATTCTTAGCAATATTTAATAATACATTAGCACACTCCATAGTCTGTGTTGGAGATCCAGCTCTCGCAGGCATTGCATTTTCCATAGTAAATGTCTGTATACTATCAATTATAAGTAAATCCGGATTTATATCTTCAACTGCATCCAGTACATTATCAAGACTTGTTTCCTGAAGGACCCATATATTTTCATGTATCTTATCTAGTATTCTGTCTGCTCTATTCTTTATTTGGCTATCACTTTCTTCTCCTGAAGCATATATGACTCTAAATCCCTGCTTAGCAACTTCATTAGATATCTGAAGCAGCAGCGTTGACTTTCCTGCACCAGGCCTTGCAGTAATTATTGATATGGAATCTTTTACGATTCCTCCGCCCATAACTCTGTCAAATTCATTTATTCCAGTTATTATTCTATCACTTTTATTTGAAACTACTTCGTTTAATTTTCTTAATGGCTTTTTAGATGCTTCTCTTGCTTTTGCTGCTGGTGAGGTTTTTACATCCACAACAACTTCATCTAAAGTGTTCCAGCAATTACATGTTGGACATTTTCCAAGCCATTTTATGCTTTCAAAACCACAATTAGAACATCTGTATAATGTTTTTTTCTTCATTCAACGTCTCCTTAAAAGTTTATGTAAAATTGTTATCTATACTAATTATTATACCATAATAACGCCATTTAATAATTGAATTTGCTTACATTAACAGTATTTAATAAATTCTTAATTATATCTATTATTCTCAGTATAATTAAGGCATTTATTACAAAAACTATAGTAAATAATTTTAAGGAGTTGATATTTATGATAAGTAAGAATTATATTGATAACATTCCCGAGCCAAAATCAAATATCCTTCATAATTCTTATGAAAAGAATTTAACAAATTTATCATGCGATAATTGCTCTGAAGGACAATTTAACAATTTAGTGTTAAATTCTAATCTTGGTGATTCCAATATGATTAAGTAGTACATTATCATATTAAACACAATTAATTTATTCATAATACATTTGTAATAATTAATCTATAATAAATAAATCTCATAAAAATAAGAATCATAATTGTTAACATAATATCTTACTAAATTTCTTGCCTGCCTATTAAAGCTATAATATAATAATAGTCACAAAATAATAATTATTAATAAGGAGGTGAAGAGCTATTGCATGATAAATTTATAAATATATTTATCTAGTATTGCAATAGTTTATTTATGATAAAGGTATATACTACAGATTCTTGTCCTTGGTGTGATAAGGTTAAAGCTTATTTAAAATCTCAAAATCTTGAATATACTGAATTAAATGTTCAAGATGATATGGAAGCAAGAGAAGAGATGATAAAAAAATCTCGTCAGATGGGAGTTCCTGTGTTAGATATAAATGATAATATCATTATAGGTTTTGATAAGCCTGCTATTTTAAAAGCTCTAGGAAAATAAATATACGATAAGCGAAATGATAAAGGAGCATATTAATATGCTCCTTTGTTTCATGTATCTATTTATTAAATATTCTTCTGAATAAAATATATTACTTATTAATAGCTTCATCTATTAATGCTCTATTAAATCCAACAATTATTTTTCCATCAATATCAATGACAGGTACTGTTCTCTGACCAGACACCTTTAATACTTCTTCTCTGTCTTCCTGTCTATCTGCAACATTAATTTCTGAATAATCAATTCCCTTAAAATCAAAGTATTTTTTAACCTGTACACATTCAGGACACCATGATGTTGAATAAATTTTAATCATTATTATTTCTCCTTTTGTAATATATATTTTTCTGCATTAAGAAGTGCTATAGTTCCATCTGCAACTGCTGTTGTAATCTGTCTGAACTTCTTATCTCTTACGTCACCTGCTGCATACACACCTTTTATATTAGTCTGCATATCTTCATCTGTTATTATGTAACCTTGTTCAGTTAAGTTTAAATATTCCTTTATATCTGCAGTCTTAGGCTCTGTTCCAATATATCCAAAAACAGCATCAACTTTTAATTCTGATATTTCTTTGCTTACAGTATTTTTTAATACAACACTGTTTAAGAAATCATCACCTTTTGCTTCAATCATATCTTCATTTAAAAGTACTTCTATTTTAGGATGATTGAATACTTCATCTATTACAGATTGCTCACCTCTGAAATAATCATATCTACGTACTAGATATACTTTTTCTGCAAACCTTGTTAAGAATAGAGCTTCTTCAAGAGCTGAATTTCCTCCTCCGACAACTGCTATATTTTTTCCTTCATACATAGCACCGTCACATACAGCACAGTAATGTATTCCTCTTCCTGCAAATTCATTTTCACCTTTTATAGGAAGCTTTCTTGGAACTGCACCAGTAGCAATTATCACTGCTTTTGGCTTATAGATGTATGTTTCTGTTTCCACAGTTTTTTCTTCATCAGAAAGATATATATTTTCTATTAAATCAAATTCATCTATTACCGCCCCAAATTCAGCTGCCTGTTCCTGAATTAAATCTGCAAGCTTTCCACCCTCTATGCTTTTAAATCCAGGATAATTTTCAATAGTGAAGCTATTTCTAACTTGGCCTCCTAATATTTTGTTTTCTAAAAGTAATGTATTTAACTTAGCTCTTCCTGCATATATTGCAGCTGTAAGTCCAGCAGGACCTCCGCCTATTATTATTAAATCTAATTCTTTAACTTCTTTAGCCATAATTTCTCCTAACCATTTACATCTTTTAATTGATTTTAACACTTAAGTGATAATTTGTGTAGAACTATTTTTATTTAATAATAATATTCCCTGATTTAAACTCAAGTATACTTTACCAAAATATTATTTTTAAAATAAAAAACTGTTCTAACACCTTTATTAAGCTGTTAGAACAATTCAAACTTAAACACTATATCAGCTTGCTGAAAACAAGCTTATTATCTAAATTGCTTACTTTTACTCTATCACCAATCTGTATATTTCCTTGAAGAATCTCTTCACTTAATCTATCTTCTACTTCCTTAATAAGGATTCTTCTTAATGGTCTTGCGCCATTTTCAATATCAATTCCCTTATTTAATAGGAACTTCTTGCTGTTATCTTCAAAATTCAAATAGATATCTCTGTTTTCAAGTCTCTCTTTAATAGATTTTAACATTAAGTCCATGATTTTATCTAAATCTTCATCATTAAGTTTATGGAATACTATAGTATCATCTATTCTATTTAAGAATTCTGGCTTAAATTGTTTTTTAAGCTCTTCTAAGATATTTTCTTTCATTCTTTCATAGTCAGATTCTTCACTTTGACCTGAATTAAATCCTATAGTCTTCTGTTTCTTAATCTGATGAGCACCTACATTTGAAGTCATTATTATTATTGTATTTTTAAAGTTTACAACTTTGCCTTTACCATCTGTAAGCCTTCCATCTTCCATAATCTGAAGAAGAATATTAAATATATCTGGATGAGCTTTTTCAATTTCATCTAAAAGTACTATTGAATAAGGCTTTCTTCTCACTGCTTCTGTTAACTGTCCTCCATCTTCATGACCTATATATCCTGGAGGCGCTCCAATTAACTTTGCAACTGAATGACTTTCCATATACTCTGACATATCTACTCTTATAATGCTGTTTTCATCTCCGAACATAGCTTCAGCAAGTGCTTTTGAAAGCTCTGTCTTACCAACTCCTGTTGGTCCTAGGAATATGAAACTTCCGATTGGTCTGTTAGGATCCTTAATACCAACCCTAGCTCGTCTTACAGCTCTTGCAATTGATTTTACCGCTTCATTTTGTCCTACTACTCTTTTATGGAGTATATCCTCAAGATGCAGCAATTTTTCACTTTCAGATTCAGTAAGTTTTTCAATCGGTATATTAGTCCATACAGATACAACATTAGCAATCTTCTCTTTATCTACAACTAAAACCTGTCTTGAACTTTGAGTATTCCATTCCTTTTTCTTTGTATCTAATTCATCCTTTAGTTCTTTTTCCCTGTCTCTTAAATTGGCTGCCTTTTCAAAATCCTGAATCATTATAGCATCCTCTTTTTCTTTATCTATCTGTGCTATTTTTTCTTCAATATCTTTTAAATCAGGTGGTGTAGTAAGACTTTCAATTCTTACCTTGGCAGCACCCTCATCAATAAGATCTATAGCTTTATCCGGCATGAATCTATCTGTTATATACCTGTCAGATAAATTGACTGCTGCTTCTAACGCTTCATCTGTTATTTTAACTCTATGATGTGCTTCATATTTATCTCTTAATCCTTTTAAGATCTCTAATGTATCCTCCTTAGAAGGTTCATTTACAGTTACAGGTTGAAATCTTCGTTCAAGTGCAGAGTCTTTTTCGATATACTTTCTATACTCATCAATAGTTGTAGCACCTATGCATTGGATTTCTCCCCTAGCTAAAGCTGGTTTTAATATGTTTGAAGCATCAATTGCACCTTCAGCACCGCCTGCACCTATTATTGTGTGAATTTCATCTATGAAAATAATAACGCTTTTATCTTTGCGTATCTCCTCCATAGTTTTCTTTAAACGTTCCTCAAATTCACCTCTATACTTAGCGCCGGCTATCATAGAAGTCAAGTCTAGAGAAATAACTCTCTTATTCTTAAGAATTTCCGGAACATTACCATCGATTATTCTCTGAGCAAGTCCTTCAATTACTGCAGTTTTACCTACTCCAGGTTCTCCTATAAGACATGGATTGTTCTTTATCCTTCTACATAATATCTCTAAAACTCTCTGATTTTCTAAATCTCTTCCTATTACGGGATCTAAGGATCCATCTTGAGCTAATTGTGTTAAATCTCTGCCATACTTATCAAGCATTGGAGTCTTTTCTTTTTTAGTATTATGTCCGCTTTCATTATCTACTGCTTTGTCTTCATAGCTTCCACCTGATAAAAATGCAGTTAACTCTTCTCTTACACTACCAAAATTAAGCTTTAAACTTTTTAATATAGTGTATGCCATTCCTTCTTCTACACTGACTAATGCCAATAGTATATGCTCAGGTCCTACAAATCTATGATTTAATTTTTTAGCTTCAGAAAAACTTTCATCTAATAGTCTTTTAGTTCTAGGAGTTAATAGAATATCATCACCAGTTTTAGTAATATCACCATAGCCTAAGTATCTCTGCAGCATTTCTCGTATATTTTCCAGGTATATACCGTACTTTTTAAGAAGTGCAGCTGAATAACCATTTTCTTTTAATATGCCAAGTAGTATATGCTCAGTTCCAACATAACCATGTTTAAACTTTTCAGATTCGCCTTCTGCTTCTAAAATTACTACTTGAGCTCTCTCTGTTAATTTGCTATATTCCATTTCTTCTAACCCTCACAATCCTAATTATATTAATAATTTTCTAACTATATTGGCCCTCTCGTATTTTAGTTCCTTTTCACTTAATTTCCTGCCTGCAGCACTTTCAATTGATGAGTCTTTTATATTCACAATAAGCTTATTAAGCCTCTCTTTATTAATTGATAAAATAGATAATTCTATTCCTAATCTCACATTAGAGATTAAATCTACAGCTTCTTTGAAATCTAAAAGCACTGCATGCTGTAAAATAGCAAGAGCTCTATAAATCTTATCTTCTAATTCATATTTACATTTACCTGTTAGTATTTCTCTAAACTTATATTCATCAGCAATCAGCTTCAATACTTCTTCCTTAACTGTGTCTATAATATCTTCTTCAGTAATACCTAAAGAAGCTTTATTAGATATTATATATATATTACCTAATACATTAGAACCTTCTAAATATAGGCCCTTTATTTCTAATCCTTTATTATTTAATCTTTTTGAAATATTCTCTATTTCTTCACTCATAGTTATAGCTGGCAGATGAATTAAAACATGAACTTTCATTGCAGCGCCAATGTTCTGTAAATTTGAAGTTAAATATCCAAACTCCTCATCAAAAGCATATTTTATATTTTCCTCTATTTTTTCATCAATGCTCACTACATTTTCTAATACTTCTTCAAGATTTAAGCCTGAAGTCATACATTGTATTTTGATATGATCTTCCTCATTTATCATAATGCTTATTGTTTCATCATTATTTAAGATAAATGATGCTTTGTCTGAGTTCTTTAGTAGTTTTTCACTTATTAGGTGTTTATCTATATATTCAGTAAATGAACTCTTTTCCTTATCCCAGACTTCATATAATTTAAATTCATTGCTTTCTAATTTATCTTTTATAGAGCTATATACTTTTTCTACATTTTTTCTTCCATCTGCAACAGTAAGTTTTTCAAGAAAAGGTACTTTCTCAATATTCCTAGAAAGTTGAATTTTTGTACTTATAACTATATCGTTTTGATTACAATTAAGAATCCAGTTTTCCATTGCAGTTTTCCTCCTCATATTGCTGATTGTCAGTACCTACATTACTCTTTATTATATATAATTCTATTTCTCTTATTTCATCTCTTATAATTGCAGCTTTTTCGTATTCTTCCTCTTCAATCAATATTTGAAGCTGTTGTTTAAGATTCTTTAATTTATCTCTCTGAAAGAATTCTTTATGTGCCTTGTCAGGAATTCTTCCCTTATGAATCTTTTCACCATGAATATTTTTAATTATTGCCCTAATTGGCTCTTTAAATACAACATAGCAGTCGGAACATCCAATTTTTTTTGTTTTCTTAAATTCATCATAAGTTAATCCGCACGTAGGACATACTGGTTTTATTTTGTCTTCTTTTGCTTTAGGTTTTGTATTCTCAACACCAGTAAGCAGTCCATTTAAAATTTCCTGGAATGGAAATCCTGCACCATCTGGAATTGAACTTAAAAATGGTATGCTTGATATATTTTTCGCACACTCTTCACATAACCATATCTGTTGTTTCTCACCATTAACTATTTTAACTAAATTTATTTTCGCTTCATTCTTTTTACACTTTTCGCATAACATACATATCCCCGCCCTTAAGATAAAATTATCATAATCATGCCTTTTAATATATCGGCTCTTACTTTGTTTTTATTTTCTGATGAAACCAGGCTCCTGTCATTTACAGCCATCTTCATTATTTCACATTCTCTCTTGCTTATAATTTCTGATTCCTGCAGATGATCTATTAATGCACTGGCATTATGATATGTTATTGTATCACCGATACTTTCATTTATTAATTCTTCTCTATTATTAAAACAGTTCTTTTCCAACTGTTTGATTGCAATATGTCCGCCTCCGCCTCTCTTACTTTCAATTAGATACCCTTTTTCATAGGTAAATCTTGTTGTTAATACGTAATTTATCTGCGAAGGTGCACATCTAAACTGATCTGCTAATTCATTTCTCTGTATAAAAATAACATTGTTATTATTGTTATTAAACATATCTTTAATGAACTCTTCTATTACATCTGAAAGTCTTGCCATAACATCACCTACTTAAACTTTTAATAAATTATTTGTTTTTGACTTACTTTGACTTTATATAATTATACTATTATTCCTTTTTCTTTTAAAGTATATTTGGCAAGTGAATAATGAGTAAAATTCCCTTTTATAGTCAAGAATATTTAATAGATGTGATATTAAATATTATAGTTTATATTATATTTATATGTCTTAAGAATCTTAAGTTTATTATTGATTGAAATTTTTTATCTCAAAACTCTTTCTTAAATGTATATTCCGATAATAAATTATTATTGTATATAGATAACCTTTGTTTTAATTATTATTACCACATTTCAGTTTTTAATTGGAATATATATTTATAGTATTTAAACCTGGAGGATAATTTATGCAGTTAATTTGGTACGGTCATTCATGCTTTTTAATAAAAACTGATGAAGGTAGGAGGATTTTAATTGATCCCTTTGAATCATCTTTAGGCTATAATACGGATTTTCCAAAATGTGATCTAATAACTATAAGCCATAGTCATTTTGATCACTCTTTTATTAATAAACTGAATATAGATACAAAGATTATTAGTGCGTGTGGTAGTTTTGACTTTGATTTTCTACACCTTAAAGGGATAAATTCTTATCATGATAACTATAATGGATTGAAAAGAGGAAGGAATGTAATCTATATTTTTAAATTTAATAATATATCATTGGCTCATTTAGGTGATCTAGGACATATTCCTGAAGCAGCAGTTCTCGATGAACTTACTTCATTAGATTTTATGCTTGTCCCTGTAGGCGGTAATTTTACTCTTAACGGAAATGATGCTGCAAAGCTCTGTAAACTACTAATACCTCGTTACGTAATTCCTATGCATTACAAAACTTCTATGACTAATATTCCCTTAGATGACTGTAAAAATTTTATACTATCAATGAATAACATCATAAAAATCAATTCTAATAATATAGATTTATCTAATTTTGACTTAAAAAATAATAGTACGAAGACCTTGCTGCTGAAAATCCCATACTAAAAAATGTCTTAATATTAAAAGAGACTACACTAAGGCAGTCTCTTTTTTTATAATTATTCTTGGTTTGGAGCTCCAACTGGGCAAACATTAGCACAGTTTCCGCAATCGATACAAGTATCTGCATCTATAACGAATTGAGTATCTCCTTGACTGATAGCGCTAACTGGACATTCTCCAGCGCATGCTCCACAACTAACACATGAATCATTAATAACAAATGCCATTTTAGAACACCTCCTAATAAATTGTGGTAATTAACCTCTTACATTTTATCATGTATTATAATGTTTTTAAAGTGTTTTATAATATCTATTTGTTAAAATTAATCATTTTTTATAATTATTATTTATAATTATTATTTATATTACTAGATATCCCAAATCTTCAAGTGTTTCTATTATTTTTTCTATATCTACCGATAACTCATCATAAACTATAGTTACCTCTTTCTTATTAAGAGATGTCTGACTTGCTATAACTCCTGCATTATGTACAATAACTTCCTGAATCTTTTTAGAGTCTTCCTGTGAATCCATATTCATTATTTTAATTATCGACTTCATTGAAATCCTCCTATTTTTCATTTATAAGATTCTTTATGAGTTTTTTATCTTCTTCCGACTCCACTACTAATTTTATATTACTGTCATCAATAGTATCTTCATATTCTCCAGAAACTAAATCTATGTCTGTAATCTTAAATTCTTCAACTACTTCTTCGTCGCCTTTTTTAAGTTTTACTTTAACCATTTCCTTCACTATTGAATTGCCTATAACAAAACCATTACCATATTCAGTTTTGACAATAGCGCCAACCTTAGGTAATCTTTTTCTAATTTCTTCATAAGTACTCTGCTCGTAATTTAAGCAGCACATTAAACGTCCGCATATACCTGAAATTTTTGTAGGATTCAAAGATAAATTTTGTTCTTTAGCCATCTTTATTGAAACAGATGCAAAATCACCCAAGAAAGTTGAACAACACATAGGTCTTCCACATGGACCAAGTCCTCCGACCATTTTAGCTTCATCTCTTACTCCTATTTGTCTTAGTTCAATTCTTGTCTTAAATATTGTAGCTAAATCTTTTACTAATTCTCTAAAGTCTACTCTTCCATCAGCTGTGAAATAGAATATTACTTTATTATTATCAAAAGTATACTCTACATCTATAAGCTTCATATCAAGGTTATGTTCTTTTATCTTCTTTAAACATATATCTAAAGCCTCAATTTCTTTTGCTTTATTTTCTCTATGTTTCATAATGTCTTTTTCATCAGCAATTCTGATAACACATTTTAATGGAGAAACTATTTCATCTTCACTGATTTCCTTTATTCCGATTACACACTCTCCAAACTCAATTCCTCTCGCAGTTTCTACTATTACATACTGCCCTCTTTTTATATCAAAATCAGCGGGACTGAAGTAATATATCTTACCTGCCTTTTTGAATCTCACACCTATTACTTTTATCATCTATTATACCTCCGCAAATCCCATCAGCATTACACTGACAGTCATTGAATAGTTTGTATTACTATTAAAATTTATTCTAGCTTCTTTTATGTATTCTAACATACTATTGAGTTTTTTATAAGTTATTCCCCTTGATATATCTGTAATATTATCAATTTTATCAAAATTTACAACCAGTTCTTTATTGTTAAGTTCCTTAAATACCATAATATCTCTTATAAATAAAATTAATATATCAAGAAGATCATACTTTTCATCTTTGAAATTTTTTAATAACTCATCATACTTTAATACTAATCTATGTTCTCGTTTAAGAATATCTAAAAATAGCTGAACACATATATTTCTAAGTTCCTTTAACTTTTCATCATTAATAAATTTATCTATTTTTCCAGGTATGCCTGTGCTGAATGCTAAAGCAGCCTGTCTGTCATCAGAATCTATCTGAGGATAGTATAAATCTATATATTCTGATATATCATCCTTAGAAAGCGGAGTAAGCTTATATACCTGACATCTTGATTGAATAGTATCTAAGATAGTTTCTAATGAATCGCTGAGTAATATTAGATAAACTCCTGCTGGTGGTTCTTCTATTGTTTTAAGCAGGGCATTTTGAGCCTGAGTAGTCATCTTATCACATTTATACAATATCAATACCTTTTTATCACCTTCATAAGGCTTTTTGCTTACTTCATCAATAATATTTCTAATATCATCTACACCAAAAGATGATGAAGATGGATAATATCTTACTATATCAACACTTTCCGCATTATCTCTAGGCTCTATAATATTATTTGAAAGATACTTTGCAATAACGCTCTTTCCAATTCCGTCAACACCAACAATTAAGTTTGCGTGAGAAAATGAATTATTTAATTTTCTTCTATTAATTCCACTTATAATACTCTCATGTCCTAGTATCTTCCTCAATTTTTTACTCTCCTAATATCATATTTTTATAAATTGATCTACGTCAATTACAAAAACAGTAGCTCCTCCTACGCTTATCTGTACAGGATACTGCTGTATATATGCACTTTCGCCTCCACTTAAAGTTGTTGGTGATGCCAGGATTTCTTTTCTCTTTTTGCATACATCTTTAATTATATCTATAACGCCTTGAACTCTTTCTTTTTCAACACCCACCATTAAAGTTGTATTTCCTGATTTAAGAAAACCACCTGTAGTAGCAAGCTTTGTAACCCTGTATTCACCTTCTGTTAAGGCATCTATTAAATCCATTGAATCTTCATCTTCTACAATAGCAATTACTAATTTCATCATAATTTCCACCCTTAAATAATAAATTTATCTCTTATTTAATAAAAATACTAGATATTATTTATTTTACCACAAATGGGATTTATTTTATATTGCTTATAATCTTACTTAATTCAATTCTGAATACTCCAATATTAATATTAACCATATAGAATTAATAATTTCTTACAAAAAATATGTATATTGAGTATTTATAGAAAATTATAATTCCTTTAATTTGTTATTTAATATCTTCTTTAATTCATTTACAATATTTTCTTTAGACTGATCTGCATTTATTTTAGTTATTCTTTCTTTATTATCATTATAAACCTTATTGTATCCTTCTCTCACTTTTTCATGGAATTCTATCTTTTCAAGATCCAATCTGTTTACTTCACGTTCACCGCTCATACTTATTCTTTCAAGACCGATTTTAGGATCCAAATCAAATAATATAGATAAATCAGGCATATAGTCCCCTATTGCAAATTTGTTTATGCTCATTACTTCCTCTATACCTAATCCTCTTGCATATCCCTGATAAGCAAGTGATGAATCAATAAACCTGTCACAAAGAACTATGTATCCATCTTCTAATGCAGGTATAACTTTTTCAACTAAATGTTGTCTTCTTGCTGCTGCATAAAGAAGAGCCTCAGTTCTTCCATCCATTTTAGTATTTTCTTTATTTAAAATAACTTGTCTTATTTCCTCAGCTATCTTAATTCCACCAGGTTCTCGTGTCTTTATACACTTTAAACCTTTTTCTATCACCCAATCATATATAGATTCAATTGCTGTTGTTTTTCCAGTACCTTCTCCACCTTCAAAAACTATAAATAAACCTTTTTTCATATATACCTCACTTTATTGACTAATAAACTAGAGAAATATACTAAAGCAGCTGATTTCAATAAACTTAGTATGTTATTCAGTTAAAATAACTAATTGAATCTTACATAAGCTTTTCTATTTTTAACATTCATCAAACAAAATCACTTTTATTGAATCTTTAAGTTCATCATAATTTGAATCTTCTACTTTTGTATTCACAATTTTCTCTTCACATTGTCTGCAAATCATTTCTCCATTTATTATTATACCATCACAATTAATCTGTCCACATATAAAACATTTTTTAATTAGGTTTTCCACAATTAATCCCCCTTTTACACATATAAAAATCAAACCTATCTAAAATTATCTCCTCAAATATTAAATTTAATACACACTCTCATATAAATTATTTTTATTTTATTGGTAACACTAAAACTAGTAGTTAAATAATTAAGGAAGGAGAGATTATTAAGATTTTATACATGTTTCATAAACATATTAAAGTCTTAGTAACACATTAAAGCTATGAAACAAGAAATTATCTCTTTTTTATCTACCTGTCAGGATGACATTAAAAAATTAGCAGTTTACTTATACGAAAATCCTGAAATAAGTTATAACGAATATAATTCTTCAAAATATATCTGTGATATGCTAAAAAGATATAATTTTAATATCACTGAAAAGTTTTTAGATATAGATAATGCATTCTATGCCCAAAAGGGATCTGGATATCCTAAAATATGTTTTCTCTGTGAATATGATGCCATAGAAGAGGAGGGACACATAACTGGACATAATTTAGTCACAACAATATCAGTTGCTGCTGCAATTACATTAGGAAGTATAATTGACAAAATTGGAGGTTCTTCAATAATAATAGGATGTCCTGGTGAATATCTTGGAGGCACAAAAGGAACAATGGTAAGACAAGGTGTTTTTGAAGATATAGATGTAGTAATGGTGGCTCATCCTGATATCGAGACATGTGAAAGTGGTTCTTCTTCTGCAATAATTCCACTAGGATTAAAATTTATTGGAAATAAAGGTCTAAGTTTTTTAAATAAAAAAGCTTATACACCTTTAGATGCAGCTCTTCTTACATTAAATATATTAGATTCTATAAGAAAAGGACTGCCTGAGAATCTTGAAATCAGTTCTATAATCTCTAATGGAGGCTATACGCCTTTGCTTTTGCCATCAAAATCAGAAATAAAGTTCTATATCCGTGCTGTAAATACAGAACTTGCTGAATTAGGTGATAATAAAATAAGGACTATAGCACATCATGTAAGTGAACTAACAGATGTAGAACATAAATTTTTCTTATATGAGTGCCCTAATGCAGAGCTTATAACTAATAGAACTTTAAATAGATTATTTAGTCATAATCTCAAAGAAAATGGAATAATTCATATTAATCCACCTAAAAGTATTTATGCAGGCTTAAGTATTGGGGATGTAAGCCATAAAGTTCCTTGCATTCATCCATATATTTCAGTTTTAGATGATGATAGTCATGATATAAAATACGGAAGTGTTGAATTTGCTAAAAACACAGTTTCCGATTTTGCAATAAAACAATGTATAACTGCCGCTGCTTCACTAGCAAATACTGCAATAGATCTTATAGAAAATGAAAGTCTTCTACAAGAAGTAAAATCAGAATTTTATGAAACAATAAAAGAATAAAAACTTCTAGCTAAAGGTCCCATTCAACTTATTATCGAATGGGACTTTATTAAATAGATTGTTCTAGGCATACAGCCTTATATAATAGTATAATAGTATGAGAACTATTAGGAGGTGATCTATTGATCCAAATTTATAAGAGTGAAAGTGAATCTAACTGTAACCTCAAGACATTAGATACTATCGAAAATGGATCCTGGATAAATATAGTTGCTCCATCAGATGAAGAATTAATTCTAATATCAAAAAAAACAGGAGTTAATTTAGACTTGCTTAAATCAGCTTTAGATGATGAAGAAACTTCTCGTATTGAAATTGAAGATGGAACGTTATTAGTAATTGTGGATATTCCTTTTACTGAAATGGAAGATAACTCTTTAACTTATGATACCTATCCACTATCAATAATACATACTGATAAACAGATAATCACTGTATGCTTGAAAAATAGCAAAATCCTAACTGATTTTGCCAATAAAAAAGTTAAATCTTTTTATACATTTAAAAAATCAAGATTTATATTACAAATTTTAAATAGAATCTCAACATACTATCTTATTTATTTAAGACAAATAGATAAGAAAAGTCTTATGATTGAGAAGAGACTTCATAAATCTATGAAAAACAGAGAACTCATACAGCTGCATTCCCTTGAAAAGTCTCTCGTTTATTTCTCTACATCTTTAAAAGCTAATGAAATTACACTTGAAAAAATGCTTAAACTTGAATTAATGCAGAAATATGAAGAAGATAAGGATGTTTTAGAGGATGTTATCATAGAAAATAAACAGGCTATTGAAATGACTGAAATCTATAGTAACATACTTGCAAGTACAATGGACTTTTTTGCGTCTGTAATATCTAATAATCTTAATATAGTAATGAAGGTATTAGCATCTGTAACTATATTATTAGCTATACCAACTATAGTCAGCGGTATTTATGGCATGAATATTGATTATCTTCCATTTTCTAAAGGTCCCCAGTCATTTTCTGTTGTTATGGCAATAATAGCTGGAATATGTACAATTGTGGCATTTATATTATACAAAAAAGATATGTTTTAATTACATATCTTTTTTAATTTATATATCATTTAATTATTTTGTAAAACAAAAAAACTGAAGTATTTACTTCAGTTTTTATTTGGAGGCGCCACCCAGATTTGAACTGGGGAATAAAGGTTTTGCAGACCTCTGCCTTACCACTTGGCTATAGCGCCATATATGGTGGCTCGAACTGGAATCGAACCAGTGACACGAGGATTTTCAGTCCTCTGCTCTACCGACTGAGCTATCGAGCCA
>JAEWQX010000011.1 GCA_023399035.1 Bacillota bacterium
CAGGTTGTAGGTTCGATTCCTATTGCCAGCTCCATTAAATAAGGAGGAATTCCCGAGTGGCCAAAGGGGGCAGACTGTAAATCTGTTGCGTTAGCTTCGATGGTTCAAATCCATCTTCCTCCACCAAAAAGAATAAACAATAGTTTATTCTTTTTTTTATATTGCCATATAATTAAGTAAATATACTTTGCTAATCTTAAGCATTAAGTGGAAAGCAATACATCTTAAATAAAAGATTAATAAATTATTTTTAATGATGTGATAATATATATTTAAATATTAATTTTATAGATTGTTATATTTAAATATAAAAAAATAGTAAAAATATATATTATTATTTTGTAAAACTGAACCATTAATGTATATTTTTGTGTTTATGGAATAATATTAAAAACATATTGACTAAATAAAATGCCTATGCTAGAATACATAATGAAAATTGAATTAAGTTACTCTTATCAAGAGAGGTGGAGGGATAGGGCCCTATGAAACCCGGCAACCTGTATTTACAAGGTGCCAATTCCTGTAGAAGTAATTCTACGAGATAAGAAAAGGATTATTAAAGTTATACTCTTCTTATCGAAGAGTTTTTTATTTATCTAAATTTCTATAAAAATAATAATTTTAAGTTTTTTTCTAAGTAAGACAGTTTCGAATTTGTTGCTATTTATATTTTAAATATAAAGATTTATGATATTTAAAATATTTGCGCGCAGAGTAGCAAAAAATATAGTCAAAATAATTTGATAAAGAGTAGACATCGAAGGGAGAAACAGATATGAGAAGATTATTTACTTCAGAATCAGTTACAGAAGGCCATCCAGATAAAATGTGTGACCAAATTTCAGATGGAGTATTAGATGCCATTTTAGAAAAAGATCCAAGTGCCAGAGTAGCATGTGAAACATGCACAACTACAGGTATGGTAATGGTAATGGGAGAAATCTCAACTAACTGTTACGTTGATATTCCAAAGGTAGTTAGGGAAACAGTAAGAGAAATTGGATATGATAGAGCAAAATATGGATTTGACTGTGATACTTGCGCAGTTATGACAACAATAGATGAACAATCAGCAGATATTGCTCAAGGTGTAGATGAAGCCCTTGAAGCAAGACAAGGTGAAAAGGATGATGTTGAAGCTGTAGGTGCTGGTGACCAAGGTATGATGTTTGGTTTTGCAACAAATGAAACAGATGCATATATGCCATTACCGATATATATGGCTCACAAGTTGTCAAGAAGACTTACTGAAGTGAGAAAAGATAAAACATTAGATTATTTAAGACCAGATGGTAAGACACAGGTTACAGTTGAATATGAAGATGAAAGACCAGTAAGAATAGATACAATAGTTATTTCAACACAGCATGATGAAAATGTAACTTTAGAGCAAATTGAAAAAGATTTAAAAGAACATGTTATCAAAGCTGTAGTTCCATCAAATTTACTAGATGAAAATACTAGATATTTTATAAATCCAACAGGAAGATTTGTTGTGGGAGGTCCACAAGGAGATTCAGGTTTAACAGGAAGAAAAATAATTGTTGACACATATGGTGGTTATGGCAGACATGGAGGAGGAGCTTTCTCAGGAAAAGATCCAACAAAGGTTGATAGATCAGCTGCATATGCTGCTAGATGGGTTGCTAAGAATTTAGTTGCTGCTGGTGTTGCAGATAAATTAGAAATTCAATTAGCTTATGCTATTGGAGTTGCTAAGCCAGTTTCAATCACTGTTGATACTTTTGGAACAGGGAAATTAAGTGATGATAAAATAGTTGAAATAGTTGAAAAAGTATTTGATTTAAGACCAGGAGCTATTATAAGAGATCTTGATTTAAGAAGACCTATTTACAAGCAGACTGCTGCATATGGTCATTTTGGAAGAAATGATCTAAACCTACCTTGGGAACAATTAAACAAATTAGAAGAAATAAAGAAATATTTATAATAGATATAAATGTAAAAGTGCTGCTGAATATAAGGCAGCACTTTTTTGTTATAAAAACTTCTGAAGTTTTAGATATAAGCTCTATTTTGAATTCTTAATTATAAATAATAAATATGTAAGGAACATTTAATTCTGGCATATATCAATTAGAAATAAATAATACTTAAAAATGTTATAATATCATTATGATATAATAAAATAAATTTACGAATAAGAAAAAAGAGATTAAAAATAATAATTATAGATAATAATAAGAGTTAATAAAAAAGATGTGGAGAGATTCTATGGAAATCCTTAATGGTTTTGTTGAAAGTATTGTATTTAGAAGTGAAGATACGGGATATGTAGTTTGCAAAATAAGATGTGATAATAAAGTTGTAAGCGCTGTTGGTACTGTACCTTTTTTAAAAGAAGGTCAGAATGTAAAGATAAGCGGCTATTGGACTGTGCATAAACAATTTGGAAATCAATTTAATATTCAAGAGTATGAAGAAGTTATGCCAGATTCCTTAGATGGCATTGAAAAGTACTTGAGTGCTGGAGTAATACACGGAATAGGACCAGTTACTGCAAAAAAAATAATAGCTAAGTTCGGTGAAGATACTCTTGATATAATGGAAAATCATATTGAAAGATTGATGGAAATTGAAGGCATTGGGGAGAAGAAGTTTCAGATAATTTATGAATCATATATTGAACAGCAGGGATTAAAAGATATAATACTATATTTTCATAAACATGGAGTTACCAATAATCAATGTATAAAGATATATAAGAAATTTGGTGCAAATGCAAAACAGATAGTTTCTAATAATCCATATATATTATGTGAAGAAATATCAGGAATAGGTTTTAAGACTGCAGATAGGATAGCCATGAGCATTGGGATAAAAAGTGATTCTGATTTCAGGATTCAAAGTGGAATAAAATATGTGATGAATCAGTATTGTGCTGCAGGTAATACATACATGCCTAAAAAGAATATAATAGATGAATGTGAAAAGAATTTACTTGTATCAAGAGAATTGATAGAAAAAAATATTTATGATATGGCTGCAACTCAGAAGATAATCATAGAAAATGTTAATGGTGAAGAAGGAGGTTTTCTTCTTCAATATTACTATTGTGAACTTGGAGTTACAAGCAAGATAGTAACACTCGGGCTTCAGGATATTCCTACTATAAATTCAGATGTAGAATTTGAAATTAATACCTTTGAGAGGGAACAGAAAATTAAATTTGCTGATTCTCAGAGAGAAGCAATTATGGGTGCTTTTAATAATGGTATTGAAATAATAACTGGAGGACCTGGAACCGGTAAAACAACAATAATAAAAGCAATTATACATATTTATGAAAACAATGGAATGAAGGTAATCTTAGGAGCGCCAACGGGAAGGGCAGCTAAAAGAATGACAGAATCAACAGGACGAGAGGCCAAGACAATACACAGGCTTTTAGAAATGGGAGTTTCAGAAGAGGATGAATCAGTTTTTGAAAAAGGTGAATCATCTCCATTGGATTGTGATGTAATAATCATTGATGAGGCATCAATGATAGATATTATGTTAATGCAGAGTCTTCTTAAAGCAATTAAGCTTGGAACAAGACTTATAATAGTTGGAGATGTGGATCAGCTTCCTTCAGTAGGAGCAGGTAATGTTCTAAGAGATTTAATTGAAAGCGATTATATTAAAGTTGTAAGGCTTAAAGAAATATTCAGGCAGGGCAATGAAAGTCTTATTGTTGTAAATGCTCATAGAATAAATGAAGGAAAAATGCCATTATTAAATCAAAAGGATAAGGATTTCTTCTTTATTAATGGAGAGAATGCTGAAAAGATTGTGGATACAATAAAGGATTTAATTAATAGAAGACTTCCTGGATTCAATAAATCATGGGATAAACTAAGGGATATGCAGATTTTAACTCCAATGAGAAAGGGTACACTTGGAGTAATTAATTTAAATAGCAGTCTTCAGGAAATGTTCAATCCCCCAGCAAGAGATAAGAAAGAAAAGTCATCAAGGGATATAGTATTTAGAGAAGGCGATAAAGTAATGCAGACTAAAAATAATTATTCCTTGAAGTGGTTCAGAGTTGCTGGAACAGGAGAAAATGAAGGTATTGGAGTATTTAATGGAGATCTAGGATTTATACAGAGCATAGATGAAGAAAAAAAAGCTATGACTATTATTTTTGATGATGAAAGAAAAGTTCTATATGATTTCAGCTTTCTGGATGAACTAGATTTAGCATATGCATGTACAATACATAAAAGTCAGGGAAGCGAATTTAAAGTTGTTATAATTCCTGTATTTATGGGATCACCGTTTTTAATGAATAGAAATCTTCTTTACACAGGGATCACCAGAGCTAAACAGCTTGTAGTTGTTGTTGGTTTTCAAAAAGCATTAATGTATATGATAAATAATACAAATAGTATGGAGAGACATTCAGCATTAAAGTATAGAATAAAAGATATAATATCAAAAGATGAAATTGAAAGTGGAATTGAATATGAGTTAAATGAAGAATTCCAAAAAGGGCTTGAAGAATTTGAGAGAGGAAATGGGGAGTAAGAGAGGAGATAATGTATGGGAGGAGTATGTAAAGTAAAAAAAGAAGATTTAAAATATGCAGTACAAAAAATAGATTACTGGTATAAGAAACACATAAAATTTTTGACTATAATTACAGTACCCTTTAATACATCATGTATATTTGCAGATATTATTGATAAGTTATCTAGGAGTGGAGAAAGAGTGTTATATGTATGGGGAAAAGATATGGAAAATAGAGAACTTATCAATTCATTGAGGGAATTTAACTCACAAATATCATATTCATATTTTAAGAAATCTGATTCAAATACTTCATTAATATTTGTGAATTATAAGAATTTGGATAATGTACATGAAGAATATGATCTTGTCATATATGATGATATCACTTATTTTTCTAATTTGAGCAATAGCAGGCTTTTAGAATATGTAAAGGAATATGGACATATCGGAAAAAGAAGTATAGTTTATAGTATTGAGAAACTTCCTATAATAGGGGAAAAATTTGAGCTTTCAGCATATAATTATGAACAGCCATTTGTAGAGCCGAGGGTTATGCCTACTAGAATAGATTTAAATACAGATATTCCATATACTCTGTATGATTATTTAAAATGGTTTAAGGAGAGCAATCACAAAGTTGCTATTCTTGTTCCAGATAACGAAAAGGTAAAATCAGTGTATGAGTATTTTGATAACAAACTAAAATTATCTAATGTTAAAGTTATTAAAGCATTAGAAAAAAATTCAATTAAGAAGATTGAACGTGTATTAAAATATAAAGATAAGTCAATATTTATAATAACAAATCAAGTCGAGGAGTTATTGGAAAGCTGCTATATAGATGATGTAGTTATACTATTTTCAGACAACATAGTATTTAATTATAAGAGATTATTATATATCTGTGGTGCTATGAGAAATATGAACTATAGTGTTCCAGAGGTGTTGCTTGTATCAAATAGTGTATCTGAAGAAATGGATAAAGCAAAGGATATCGCTAGGCAGTTTAATAAAATTGTATGGGAAAAAAGTTTAAGACATTTATAAAAATATTAAAAAATATATATAGGGGAATCCTTGAAATAATATATCCACGGGAAAGCTACTGTATAGTCTGCAAGGAAGATGGATTTAATGGATTATGCAGTAAATGCAGAAGAAGTATACGTAGAATAAGAGACAGTAATGCTAATATTGAAAGCTATGGATATTATGGAGGTGTGTTGAAAGAGCTTATATTAAAATTTAAATATTATAGTAATTTTACAGCAGGTGATATTCTAGCAGAATTTTTAGAGGAGTATATTGCAGATAATTTTGATTATAAGGATTTCATAATTACATATATTCCATTATCAAAGTCATGTAAAAGAAAGCGTGGCTTTAACCAGTGCCAGTATCTTGCTGAAAGAATAAGTGATGATTTAGAAATACCGATTAAGGAGGTTCTGATTAAAAAAAGAGAAAATAAAGAACAGAAAAAGCTAAAATATAATGAACGACATGAAAATATAAAAGGTGTATTTGAATTAAAGGATAATTTTAATGTTACTGGTTTGAATTTAATACTTATAGATGATGTTACAACAAGTGGAGCTACTATGGAAGAAGGATGTAGAATTTTAAAAAAATATGGTGCAAAACAAATAAAACTATTGACCTTAGCAAAAAGTCAGATATAATATTAATGTAAAGCTAGGTTTGTGGTTGAAAGTCGATGCCAGTCGCAGGCGAAACGATCCACGTAATTTAGGCAAAATGCCTAAGGAGCATGGTGCGGTATAGAAGTAAGTCCTGCCAGTTAACAGCTGAGAGGGTTAGTAGTGAGGAATTAATTTTTAGTAGCAAAAGCTCCAGCAGGCGAGTGTGGGGTCAAAAACCAGGTCAACTAGCTTTACTTTTTTTATACAATAAATATTCAGAATTTACAGAAAATTATCTTGTTATATAATAGAAAAAGTGTTAAAATGTATTTAACATAAAAAACCAAAACTTAATAAAAAAACTTTTCACATAGAGAGGGGCTGGCAATAATGAAAGTCACAGTTATAGCAAAAAACATTGAACTAACACAAGCATTAAAGGAAATTGTTCAAAAAAAGATAAGCAAATTGGAAAAGTATTTTGAAGTGGAAGTTGAGGCAAAAGCTACACTTAGTGTTCAAAAAAGCAGACAGATAATTGAGGTAACTATACCTTTTAACGGAGCAATTCTAAGAGGTGAAGAGTCGACAGAAGATATGTACAAATCAATTGATTTGGTTGAAGATAAATTAGAAAGACAAATCAGAAAACAAAAAACAAGATTATCTAGAAGAAATAATGGATCATTGAAATTCGTTGCAATTAATGACGGAAGGCTTGATTCAATTGGAGAAGATGAAGGTAGCTTAGTAAAAGTTAAAAAATTTGGGGTTAAACCAATGAATTCAGAAGAAGCAATACTTCAAATGGATTTATTAGGACATAATTTCTTTGTTTATCAAGATGCTGAAAGTAGTAAGGTTAATGTAGTGTATAAAAGAAAAGATGGAAATTATGGTTTGTTAGAACCAGAATTAATATAAAAGTGATATGATTTGAAGAGGCTGATGGTATTTAAATATTATTTCGTACCATTAGCCTTTATTATTGTTGTATTATATATTGTCTTTAACTTTTATCTAATAATGATTACAAAATATAGAACAAATTTGTCACAGTATAGACATAATTATTATGTATAATTACAAATTAGATGATAAATTTGAAAAAAATATAAAAATTAATATAATATTAACTTGCAAATAACAAGAAAAATACGTACTTTTATTGAAAGTAATACAGTTAAAATGGTATAATTTAAGAATGTTAAAATTTTAGATGATTAAAAAGAAATTTCAATGAAAATATATATATATTGAGAGGATGACATTATGGGATTATTAAATGCCTTATTCGGAACATATAGTGAAAGGGAAGTCAAGAGACTTAAACCTACAATTGAAAAGATAAATTCTTTAGATGAATCAATGCAAAAGCTTTCAGATGAAGAATTAAAGTCTAAAACTGTAGAGTTTAGAGAAAGATTGAAAAATGGAGAAACATTAGACGATATTTTAGCAGAAGCATTTGCTGTTGTTAGAGAAGCTTCATCAAGAGTTTTAGGAATGAAGCATTATGATGAACAATTAATGGGTGGTATGGTTTTACACCAAGGAAGAATATCTGAAATGAAAACTGGTGAAGGTAAGACTTTAGTTGCAACATTACCAGCATATTTAAATGGATTAAGCGAAGATGGTGTTCACATAGTAACAGTTAATGACTATCTTGCTAAGAGAGATGCAGAGCAAATGAGTCAGTTATACGGATTCTTAGGTTTGACAACAGGTGTTATTATTCATGATTTAAATAATGATCAAAGAAGAGAAGCATATGCGTGTGACATAACATATGGAACAAATAATGAATTCGGATTTGACTATTTAAGAGATAATATGGTTGTTTATAAAGAAGAAAGAGTTCAAAGACCATTGAATTTTGCAGTTGTCGACGAAGTTGACTCAATACTTATTGATGAAGCAAGAACTCCACTTATAATATCAGGCCAAGGTGAAAAATCAACTGAATTCTATAAGGTTGCAGATTATTTTGCTAAAAAGCTTGTTGCAGAAAAAGATTTTACAAAAGATGAAAAAGCTAATGCTATACTTTTAACAGATGAAGGTATAAAAAAAGCAGAAGCTACATTTAAAGTAGAAAACTATGCAGATGCTGAAAACTTAGAATTACAGCATTACGTTACTCAAGCATTAAAAGCTAATTTTGCCATGAAAAAAGATAAAGATTACATGGTTAAAGATGGAGAAGTAATAATTGTTGATGAATTTACAGGAAGACTAATGGAAGGAAGAAGATACTCTGATGGTCTTCACCAGGCAATTGAAGCTAAAGAAGGTGTTAAGATTGCTAGAGAATCTAAGACACTTGCAACTATTACATTCCAAAATTACTTTAGAATGTATAAGAAGTTATCAGGTATGACTGGTACTGCATTAACAGAAGAAGGTGAATTCAGAGAAATTTATGGATTAGACGTTATTGTAATTCCAACACATAGACCAATAGCAAGAATAGATAATCCAGATTTAGTATTCAGCACTGAAAAAGGTAAGTTTGAAGCAGTTGCTGCAGAAGTTGCCAAGGCTTATGAAAAAGGTCAGCCTGTATTAGTTGGTACAGTAAGTATAGAAAAGTCAGAACTAGTTTCAAAATTACTTAAGAAAAAGGGAATTCCACATCAGGTGTTAAATGCTAAGTTCCATGAACAAGAAGCTGAAATAATCAGCCACGCAGGTGAAAAGGGAATGGTTACTATAGCTACAAACATGGCTGGTAGAGGTACAGATATTAAGCTTGGTGAAGGTGTTCTTGAACTAGGCGGACTTAAAATAATTGGTACTGAAAGACATGAATCTAGAAGAATAGATAATCAGTTAAGAGGACGTTCAGGTAGACAGGGAGATCCAGGTGAATCTACATTCTTCATTTCACTAGAAGATGATTTAATGAGAATTTTCGGTTCAGAAAAGATTCAAGGAGTAGTTGGTAAGTTAGGGCTTCAAGAAGATGAAGCAATTGAAAGCAAAATGGTTTCTAAAGCTATTGAAAATGCTCAGAAGAAGGTTGAAGGTAATAACTTTGATATAAGAAAGACATTACTAGGATATGATAATGTAATGAATATTCAAAGAGAAGTTATTTACAAGCAGAGAGCAGAAGTTCTTGAAGGTGAAGATGTTAAAGAAGAAATCTTATCAATGGTTAGACAAATAATAGAAAAAGCTGTTAATACTCACATTACAGGTGAAAGTGACAATTATAGAGAAGAATTTTTACACTTAATGGTATATTTACAAGATATATGTATACCTGCAAATAGTGTTGATCTTCCTAGTCTTGAAAATATGTCAAATGAAGAAATAACTGATAGTTTATATAAGACAGCAGTTGATTTCTATGAAAAGAAAGAAGAAGAATTCACTCCTGAAAGATTGAGAGAAGTTGAAAGAGTTGTTCTTTTAAAAGCTGTTGATACTAAGTGGATGAATCATATAGATAATATGGATCACTTAAAACAAGGTATTGGATTACAGGCATTTAAACAAATTGATCCAGTTCAAGCATATTCAATGGAAGGAAGCGAAATGTTTGATAATATGATCAATGAGATTAAAGAAGAAACTGTAAGACTACTATTCCATGTTAAAATTGAAAGGGCTCCTGAAAGAGCAAGAGTAGCTCAAGAAACTGCAGCAGTTCATGCTGATGCTCCAGGTGCAGGTTCAGGACAACAAAATAGTAATGGCGGACCAATAAGATTACAGACAATGGTTAGATCTAAAGCAAGACCAGGACAAAAAGGACCAGTTCAAACAATAAAATCAGGTCAAGGTGGTCCAGGAGGAGAAGGTCCTGCAGGAGAATCTAATGGAGAAAATCCATATGAAGGATTAACTCATCCATCACAAATTCCAGTTAAGAATGAAGAAAAACATGGAAGAAATGATTTATGTCCTTGTGGAAGCGGTAAAAAGTATAAAAATTGCTGCGGAAGAGAAGTTTAAATCAGTTGAGAATTGATAATTGATAGTTTAAGATGAAATTCTTACAGAATTGTTTTAAATAAATAAGAAATCCCGTTTAGGGGTTTCTTATTTTTATAAAGAAAATCAATATTTAAAATTAGAATTAAAAATATGATATAATATTTCTTAAAGAAATTGAAAGAGGTGACATGGATGAATGTTGAATTAGAAAAGGAATTATCTAAGCTTTCTAATCTAAAAAAATCTATAGATGAAATGGGGGCTTCACTTTGACCGTGCACGTTTAGAAAGGGAAATTCACGAGTTAGAGTGTAGAATGCAGGAACCTGGATTCTGGGATGATTCAAAAAAAGCAGAAGAAGTCACAAAGAAAAGCAAACTTATAAAGGATAAGATTGAAAATTATGATAAATTAAAGTCTCAGCTTGATGATATAGAAGTTTTAAAAGAAATAATGGAAGAAGATGATGAAGAATCTGCAAATGAGATAATAGAAACGATAAAGTCAATAGAAGCAGAAATTGACGATTATAATATGAAGATATTGCTATCAGGCGAATATGATAAGAATAATGCAATAGTTACACTTCATGTTGGAGTTGGAGGAACTGACGCAAATGACTGGACTGAAATGCTATTAAGAATGTATACGAGATGGTGTGAAAGCAAGAGTTATTCAGTTGAAACTATTGATTTAATTGCAGGTGATGAAGCAGGCATAAAGAGTGTTACATTAAAGGTTACAGGAGAATATGCATATGGATATCTTAAAGCAGAAAAGGGAATCCATAGACTTGTAAGAATATCTCCATATAATGCAAATGGAAAGAGACAGACTTCCTTTGCATCAATGGAAGTCATCCCTGAATTAACAAAGGAACAGGATATAACAATAAGACCTGAGGATTTAAAGGTAGATACTTATAGAGCAAGCGGAGCTGGTGGTCAGCATATAAATAAGACAGATTCGGCTGTAAGAATAACTCACATTCCAACAGGAATAGTTGTTCAGTGCCAGAATGAAAGAAGTCAGCTTTCAAACAGAGAGACTGCAATGGAAATGCTTAAATCTAAGCTTGTTGAATTAAAAGAAAGAGCACATAAAGAAAAAATAGAAGACCTTACTGGTGAACTAAAGGATATGGGATGGGGAAGTCAGATAAGATCATATGTATTCCACCCATATAGCATGGTTAAGGATCATAGAACCAATGTTGAAACTTCAAATGTCAATGGGGTGATGGATGGTGATATCGATATGTTTATAAACGCATTCCTTAAGCAGCCAGATTAAAATAAAGTATGTACAATAGTTCTATATTAATATATAAATTATTGTACATACTTTTATTTTTTAAGATTAAATATTATTTTTATGAAGCAATACTATACATAATTTTTCATGATTTCTTACAGCTATGATTGATAAGAAAACAATTATTAAAGTCAATGTGATTGATGGTTTATATAAAAGAAATATATATTTATTATAAGCAGAATCACATATTTCTTTTTCAACAACCGTATATACCTGTGATATTGCAGTTGAATCAATATATGATGCATTATCTTTAGGAGTATGGATTTTAGATAAATCAGAATGACATACTGTCAGAGCATTAATTCCAGCATTATTAAAGCTTGCATGATCACTTGAATCCTGAATCTTAACGTTATAAGTTATGTTATTTTTTAAGCATTCTGTTTTTAAATTTTCAAGGGTGCTAAATGATTCTGGATTTTGAAGCTGGCTTGTGCTTGTGCCAATTATAAATGAAATAGGAGTATGTGGAGCTCCAATCATATCAAAATTAATCACATCTGAATTCTTAATTTCTTCATTATGCTTTGAAACAAAATCTTTAGATCCAAGGAGACCAAATTCTTCGCCACTAAAAGCAACAAATATTATATCACGTTTTGGTTTTATTAAAGAAGAAAGGTTTTTAGAAAGTTCTATTAAAAATGCTGTTCCGGATGCATTATCTAATGCTCCATTATAATAATTTCCAAGTGCATCTACTCCTAGATGATCATAGTGTGCAGTTAATATTAGTGGGGGAAGAGTATTTGATGTACCTCTTATCACACCAACCAAATTTGATGTTGATTTATGAGCTGTTGTATAGGGAAGTTTTACTGAAACAGTACAATTATTTCGTAAAGAATCCAAAATATCATTATATACTTCAGTTGTTATGTTTATGCAGAATTCATATTGTGAATCACAGTTAAATGAGCTTCTAAAACTAAAATCTTTAGTTGGATTTACTTTAAATAAGTATTTTTTATTATTTTGTGTAATTATTATTGAACTTGTAAGTATTTCAACATAATCAGATTTAGTAAAATCAGCACTTGAACTTTTAAAGCTGAGCATATTTTCTTTAAAATCAACTCCATATGAATATTGTCGAATTATTTTTCCAGCAGAAGTTATTCTTAAATCAGCAGTATTATTGTTTCTTACTGGAGAAATTACATCAAAATATTCTTGATATTTGCCATCTAATGGCTGCAGACCAAAGTCTTTAAAATTATTTTCTATAAATTGTGCTGCAGAATCATTTTCAGGAGAGCCAGTAAGTCTTCCTGCATATTCTTTTGATGATAAAATTTCTATATTTTTTTTAACATTTGCGGAATCAAATTTATAATATGTAATCTGTAGAAAAAGAGATGGAACTATATATATTAAAAATAGTAACAAAGTTAAGTAATAAGAATATCCCAATAATTTCTTTTTCATTATTTAATCCCTCTACAATAAATGCTTATACTAATATTTATTAAGTAAAGATTTTGAATATGATAAGATTTATTCAATTTGCAGCTAAGCAACGTCATAAATTAATATTGTTTAGCTGCAAACTTTTTAGAGTGGTTTATAGAACATATCTATCATTGAATATATAGCAGATAATATTATGCAGATATAAAGAGAGATATTCAATACAGGTTTAATTATATAGAGTATACCGCCAACAACAAGAGAAAGCATTATAACTACACTTATGAATTTAAAGAATCCAGACTTATTAGTCAGAAGAGTAATAACAGAAGAAAACATGATGAGAAGTATAGTTGTAAAGTAAAATATATTTTTTAAGATATCTGAGAAGTTCATTATTTCAAACTGATTTAAAGCTAGTACAAGAAAAAGAAACAATAAGATAAATGAGCAGACTTTACTTATATTTTTAATCATAATTTCACCAACCTTAAAATAAAATGGGAATATTTTACATATTAATTATACAGACATATTTAGATATAATCAAACTATAAATGAAAGTTTAAGTATAAATAAGTTTTCAAGTTAAATAATCTTTTTACTATTATGACTTATTAAGTGTGCAGCAATAAATTGTGGTAAAATATATATAATTAATATTTGAGGGGTGTTTGCTGATGAATATTTTGATTGCAGAAGACGAAAAGGATATTAGAGATCTTATTTCTCTACATATGAAAAAAGAAAATTACAGTGTCTTTGAAGCTTGTGATGGACAAGAAGCTTTAGATATTTTTGAAAAAGAAAAAATAGATTTGATATTAGTTGATATAATGATGCCAAGAATTAATGGCATTTCAGTAATACAGAAAGTAAGAGAGACATCAACAATACCTATAATATGCATTACTGCAATGGGAAGCGATTCTGATAAGGTACTTGCCCTTGGAATAGGTGCTGATGACTATCTGGTCAAGCCTATAAGTCCTATAGAATTATGTGCAAGAGTATCATCTAACTTAAGAAGATGCTATAAATATACTGAGAATAAAGAAGATTCTTATTCTACAGGAGATTTAAAGATATATTCTGATACGTTTGAAGTATACAAAGGGGATAAGAAGATAGATCTTAATCCAAAGGAATTTAAAATACTAAAATTATTAATATCAAATGCTGGAAGGGTATTTACTAAAAAACAGATATATGAACAGGTATGGGGGGATGTATATATTGGAGATTCGAATAATATAATGGTTCATTTAAGTCATATAAGAGAAAAGATAGAAGATGATCCTAAGAATCCTGTATATATAAAGACTATCAGGGGTATAGGATATAAGATTGAAAGGTATAAATCTGATGAAATCCAATAAACATGTGAGAAGTGTAACTACAGAAATGTTTTTTGTATATTTCTTGGGGTATATAACTATTTCCATAATACTACTTTTTGCTATTCACTTATCTTTTAAAGTTTATGAAATCGCCTGCAGCAGGCGTACATATAACCGTGAATATTTTGAAACTTTAGAAAAGAAAATTGATAATGATTATACTACAGTTACTGCTGAAGAGCTTGATGAAATCGATGGATTTATTATTAAGATAAATAATGATAGCAAGATTGATTATTCTATAGGAGATATTGATTCTGTTAAACTAGAGGATTTTAAATTAGAAGAATATATGCGGATACTTGGATTTAACACAGAAAATAAATTTGCTGTGAATCCTCCAGATATACTTTCTAGAAATATATTTAAAAATTATACGAATGTTATTATAATTCTCGAGGATGGAGTTAAATATTCAATATATACAAAGTATATAGAATCAGATAAAGCTTTGATTGTGATTGGATGTCCTTATTCAGAACTAACAAAACCTAATCTTGTGACTCAGATAATTCCACATCACTATATTATAAAGCTTCTTGTGTTCTGCAATGTCATGATAGTTCTATGCATAGTTTATATATTGGCACAGAAGACATCACGGGAATTTATAAATCCTATTAAGACCTTACTTAAAGGAGTAACAGAAATATCTAATGGAAATTATAATGTTAGACTTGAAAGTGAAAAGATAAATGAATTTCTTGAGCTAAGCAATGGATTCAATAATATGGCTCAGACAATTCAAAATGAGCAGAGGGAAAATAAGAAGCTTGAAAAGATGAGAGAGGATTTGATTCTAGATATATCCCATGACTTAAAGAATCCTCTAGCATCAATAATGGGATATAGTGAAACTATAATGAATTCAGAAACACTAACTGAAAATGAAATTAGAGAATATTTGACTATAATAAATAGAAATTCATATAGAGCTAATAAACTGATAAATGATTTATTCGAATTTTCATTATATAACAACACTGATTATAAATTTAATCTTGTTAAAAATGATATTTGTGAAGTTTTGAGGATGATAATAGCTAATTTCATTCCGGAATTTGATTATAAAGGATTTAAATATGAGTTTGATATTTTCGATGAGAGTTATTATGTCCTTATGGATGAAGAAAAATTTTATAGAGCCATTAACAATATTTTAGACAACAAAGTAAAATACAATGAACCTGGAAATCAAATATTTATAAAAACTGAAGTTAAGGATGATAAGTTTTATATTAAATTTCTTGATAATGGAGATAAGATACCGGAAGAGTACAGAGAGAGCATATTTAATCCATTTGTAAGGCTGGATAAATCAAGAAATTCCAAGACTGGAGGGACTGGTTTAGGATTATCTATAACGAAGAGAATATTAAATAAACATAATGGTGATATAAGAATATTGGATGGTGAAAATGGAACTAATTTTGAAGTATATTTACCTTTACTAAAAGAATAATAGTAAGCTGATATTTTGAATATTGGAATGAGATATGAACATAAATAAATCAATATTTAAGGTATTTTTAATATTACAACAACTATTAATTAATAAGGATTAAATATAATTTATATATGGGAAGTTACACACATTTCAAAATAATAATATTAGTTTTATCGGGAATGATAGGGGAGGTAAAATATTGGATTTTAATGATAAATTAAACCAAATAAAAATTAGAGATATTATTATTATTTATTTATTCAGTACATTTATTGTGAGCGGAATAATATATAGTGTAGTAAAATTTAATCATAAAGAAGTAGGAGACTTTATATTAAATACATTAAGCTTAATATTACAGCTGGTAATATTATTAATGCTTATGCTTAAAATAAAACCATCAAGAGATAATATTTTATTATTATATAGGGACTTTAAGCAGAAAATAAGCAAGAGAGAGATAGCTGAGGCTACATTGATTAAAATCTGCATAGCTTTAGGTGGAAGCAAACTTATAGTTAGTTTTATCTTCTTTGTTGATCCAAGCATGGTAAATAATTTTATATGTGAATCCAGTTTATTAATAAATTCATTTAGAAATTATATTATAAATGCATTTTTATTGTTGATTGTATCTCCGATTACAGAAGAAATAATATTTAGAAGCGTTATTTTTAACAGGCTTATAAATAAATTTAATCTTTGTGCAGGAATAGTAGTATCATCAATAATATTTGCATCATTTTATGCAGGAAGCGGCATTGCGGGAGCTTTAGCTTTAGGTATAATAAATTGCATACTATATATTAAATATAAAAATATACTGGTACCTATATTTGTGAATTTTATAAATAACTTAATAGTTTTGATTTCTATATTGCCATTGATTAACAAAAGTATAGATGACATGATAATAACAAATGGTGATGTTATTATAAATGTCTGCATAGGAACAATACTATCTGTTGTTGGAATTTTGTTATTAATGAAATTTATCAATAGAAATAGTCTTATGTTAAATAAATATGATAAATATATTAAAGCAAACAAGGAATGTAGCGATTTTAAATAGAAATGTATTAATTAAGATTAATGAGTAAAGTATTTAAAAAGTATAATAGTTTTTTTGTTATCTTGATATAATTACAAAATTAAGTCTATAATGGAATATAAGGTTTAATATTGCCATTATTTATAAAGTAATGGCAATATTATTGTAAAAGATTATACAGATTAATATTTTATATTTTTATACAGATAATATATATATTCAAATTTACAGGTAATATGCTATATTAGATTATTAATTAATCTTTAGTGGAGTGTATTAATTGAAAATAGAGGTCGAAATGGGAGGGAATTATGAATTCTATAGAAAATAGGTTAGCAGAAGAATTAGGAATAAAATTAAGTCAGGTTCAAAATGTAATTGGACTTTTGGATGATGGGAATACAGTTCCATTCATATCGAGATATAGAAAAGAAGCTACAGGAGGGCTTTCTGATGAGGTTTTAAGAAAACTATCTGAAAGACTTACTTATTTAAGGAACTTAGAAGAGAGAAAAGCAGATGTAAAAAGACTTATTGAGGAACAGGATAAATTTACTGAAGATATAGGAAAAGCTTTAGAGAAGGCTCAGACTCTAACAGAAGTTGAAGACATATATAGACCATATAAGCCTAAAAAAAGAACAAGAGCTACAATTGCTATATCCAAGGGATTAAGTCCATTGGCTGAGCTAATTAAAGATGGAAACTTTAAGGGAAATATAGATGAAGAAGCTGAAAAGTATATAAATGCAGAAAAGGGAGTATCATCATTTGAAGAGGCCATATCTGGTGCACTAGATATTATTGCTGAAAATATTTCTGATGAAGCAAAATATAGAAAGCATATAAGAGATCTTGTTTTCAAGGAAGGAAAAATAGAGTCAAAGGGAAGTAGTGATGAAGCGACACCTTATGAAATGTATTATGAATATTCAGAAGATGTATGCAAAATACCTCCTCATAGAATATTAGCGATAAATAGAGGGGAAAAAGAAAAAGTATTAACTGTAAAAATAATTGCAAATGAAGAAAAAATCATAAGTTACCTAGAAAAAAACATACTTACAGGAAACAGTACTCTTGATGAAAAGTTAAAGATAGCAATAAGGGATTCTTATAAGAGATTGATATTTCCATCAATAGAAAGAGAAATAAGAAATGAATTAACTGATAAAGGTGAAGAAGGTGCAATAAAAATATTTAAGGAAAATCTTAAGGCACTTCTCCTTCAGGCTCCTATAAAAGGAAAGGTAGTTATGGGATTTGACCCGGGCTTCAGAACAGGTTGTAAGGTTGCAATCCTGGATTCAACAGGTAAGTTCCTGGCAAATACAGCTGTTTATCCCACACTTCCAAAGAAAGATATTGAAGGAACTAAAAAAACATTAAAGGATCTTATATCTAAATATGATGTTGATGTAATTTCCCTTGGAAATGGTACAGCATCAAGAGAATCAGAAGAAGTTATTGCAGAAATGATAAGCGAGATAAAGAAAGAAACAGGAAAAGAACTTTCTTATGTTATAGTATCAGAAGCAGGAGCATCGGTATATTCTGCATCAGAGCTTGGAACAAAGGAATATCCTGATCTTGATGTTACAGTAAGAGGAGCAATATCTATAGGAAGAAGGCTTCAGGATCCGCTTGCAGAACTTGTTAAGATAGATCCAAAGGCTATTGGAGTAGGTCAGTATCAGCATGATGTAACACCTAAGAAGCTTGAAGAATCATTAGCTGGGGTTGTTGAAGATTCAGTTAATACAGTTGGAGTAGATTTAAATATTGCGACACCATCATTATTAACTCATATATCTGGGATAAATGCATCAATAGCTAAAAATATAGTAGAGTATAGAGATGAAGTGGGTGGTTTTACATCAAGGAAAGAGCTTCTTAAAGTAAAGAGATTAGGGCAGAAAGCTTATGAACAATGTGCTGGTTTCTTAAGAGTATCAGAAAGTAAGGAGCCTCTTGACAATACTTCTGTCCATCCTGAATCATATGAAGCTGCTAAGAAACTAATTGAGATACTCGGATATAACAAAGAAGATCTTAAAAATAATAAACTAAATGATATAGATGAAAGAGCAGAAGATAAAGGACTTCATAAATTGAGTGAGGAAGTTGAAGTTGGAGAACTTACATTAAGGGATATAATAAAAGAGCTTAAAAAACCTGGAAGAGATCCAAGGGAAGAAATGCCAAAGCCAATTCTTAAGACGGGAATAATAGAAATGAAAGACTTAAAACCAGGAATGGTCTTAAATGGAACAGTAAGAAATGTTTCTGATTTTGGTGCATTTGTTGATATAGGAGTCCACCAAGATGGATTAGTTCATAAAAGCCAGATGGCAGATAGATTTGTAAAACATCCATTGGATATAGTAAAGGTAGGAGATATCGTAAAAGTAGCTGTATTAGAAGTTGATGAAAAGAGAAAGAGAATTTCGTTGACAATGAAAAACATAAATGAAGATGCTGAAGTATAAAATTTAACTTCAGTATAAGAAGAGAGCAGAGTTCTAACATTCTGCTCTTTTAAAAAAGGAGATACATAAAGAGTGGATTAATACTAAATTCACCAAGGATGATAGTATATAACATATATTTAATTGGCACAGGAACGTTTTTATGATAAACTTTAATATCATCTGTTAATGTATAAAAAGTTTTTATGCACATGTAAACATACTAGAAAATACAAGGATATGTAGGAGAGAATATGAATAGTGAAAAATTTTATACCAATAGAAGAAATATAGTTCTTCTTGCCACTTTATGCTGTATATTATGGGGAAGTGCGTATCCAGCAATTAAGGGCGGGTATGCTTTATTCAATATAGCAGGAAATGATATCCCAAGTAAACTTATTTTTGCAGGGTATAGATTTGCTTTAGCTGGTTTAATAGTTCTTGCAGTACAGATTATGAGCAGGAAAAATATATTTATATTAAAGGGACGGTTAATAGGTCAGGTAACTTTATTAGGATTTTGTCAGACAACTCTACAGTACATATTTTTCTATGTTGGACTTTCATACACAACAGGAATAAGAAGTTCTATAATTAATGGAACTGGAGCATTTTTCAGTATTTTACTGGCACATTTTATCTATAAGAATGATAGATTGAATTTAAATAAAATACTTGGATGTATAGTTGGATTTATAGGTGTAATAATTGTAAATTTAAATGGTGAATCACTTTTTGGAAGTTCTTTTTCAATTCAAGGAGAGGGATTTGTAATGCTTGCAGCATTTATATTATCGGCAGCATCAATTTACGGAAAAAAAATAACTAAGGATCAGGACGCTTCGACTATTACAGGATATCAGCTATTCATAGGAGGAGTTGTTCTTTTAATATTGGGTTATGCTTTTGGAGGAAGTTTGTCAGGATTCACACTTAAGTCAACAAGCCTCCTTTTATATATGGCACTTTTATCATCCATAGCATTTGCAGTATGGACTCAGTTATTGAAATATAATAAAGTAGGAATTATTTCTGTATTTAACTTTTTAGTTCCTATATTTGGGAGTTTGTTATCAGCAATCTTCCTTGGAGAAAATATCTTTGATATTAAAATATTCATATCATTAATTTTTGTTTGTGCAGGAATATATCTTGTTTATAGAGTAAAGTCTGAAGAGTAGGATATAGCAGAACAATAAAGAAAGTCATGGATAACTACCTCTATGGCTTTCTTTTTTTCTTTAATAAATTTTCTTATATAAATCACGTGGTTTTATTTTGTACTGATTTTTAGCGCGTACTTTCCATCCATGATTGCCAGCTATTATATATAATAATTTAGGTATAGAAGGATTGACAAAGGAATCTGAATCTAACATAGGAGTTTTATTTTCAATTGATGAAGCTAAAGATAAAAATGACTTATATACCTGTCCATTCATTCCTTTTAACGAATCTATACTTCCAAATCCAGATAATGCTTCGCCGCCGCCTACACCTATTCCATGGCACCAGTTTAAATTCGTTCTATTGCAGAAGTTTTTAAGAATCTTCAATGCAGTCTTATTTTGTGTTCCTTCTAAGAAACCACAGTTAATCATTCCATAGACATTCAAATTGATATTGTCATTAGTTTTAAGAAAATCATCAAAAGAGTGTAAAAAGCTGAGAACAGAGCTTGGTAATGAATCTGCATATAATGGAGAAGCAATAAGGAGACTATCATTTTTGATTATTTCTTTAAATAAAGATGGATTCTTTAAAATATTATTCATATAATATCTATTTATTGTAATATGATCTGAAAGCACTTTTGAAAAGTTATCTATAAGAAAATCAGAATTACTTTTATTATTACCTTTAGGACTTCCATTCAAAATACATAAACTTACCATATTATTAATCCTCCTTTAAATCCAATAAGATATTTTTTATATTTTCAATGTTTTCAGCAAAGAAAACATTAAATTTATTACAGCCAAAATTTATTGCATTTCCATGTATTAAATCTTTGAATGTTTCTTTTTCTTCACATGTTATATCATCACCATAAGCTATAAAAGTCATTTTTGGAACTTTATCATAACGTATTGAATGGTGCATATTACCTTCTACCACTCTGAAAAAAGGAAGAAGAAATCCAATAGATCTGTCAATTACGTTTTTAATATAAGGACTGTAACATCCATATTTAATGTTACTTATTATAACAAATTGATTATTTTCAAGTATATATTTAGGCATTTCAGTGTAATCATCCTCAATAATACATTTTCCGGGAGTCTTTACCCAGCAGTTAAAGCATCCTATACATGGATGAATATTAGAAATTTCCTTAGAGAATATTTTTGTATTATCCTTCAAACATGGCAATATAGCACTTTCAACATCCTTAGTTAAATCATGAACTAATAACATATGATTTCCTCCCTTTTAAAATCTAAGTTTACGGTGTAAACTTTAAATATATATTATCACTGTAAGTTTACAGCGTCAACATTAATTGTATTAAATATAAAATTATTACAAATTAATTTTTTTATAATAATATAATAGATAAAGATTATATAGGAGGAATAACTGCAGAATTATGCAGGAAAAGAATAATTATGGTAAATTCAGATAATAATAAAAATATAGGTGAAAAAGATGGGGTAAATGTCCAGAGTAAAGATAAATATCATCATGGAGATTTAAGAGAAACTATGATAAGAACAGGAGCAAAGCTTCTTGCAGAAGATGGAACAGAAAAATTTTCATTGAGAAAATTAGCTTCTATGTGCAATGTAAGTCATGCTGCTCCATATAAACATTTCAAAAATAAAGATGAGCTTATATCAGCAATCGGAGAATACATTGAAAGAGAGTTTACTGAGGCTTTGATGGAAGTAGTAGATACATATAAAGACAATCCGATGAAGAAAATCACTGAACTTGGAAAAAGATATGTTTCTTTTATGGTTGAAAATAAAGATTATCTTAAACTTTTATTTTTAAATCCTCATGAGCATAAGATAGAAATTAATGTTAATGAAATGAAAAAATTTAATTATGCTCCATTTCAAATATTTAGAGAGTGTGCATTAGAGGCCTTAAGGTATACGAATTCAGATCCAAAAGAGTATGGAAGAAACATAATTGCAATGTGGTCTACAGTTCACGGATTAGCTATTATGCTATCTAATAATACAATTGTCTATGATGGTAACTACTTAGAACTGGTAGAGCAGATACTCACACTAAATATTAAATTATAGGCAGTACAGTTTATTAAAAGTATCAATTATATAAATAATATTGAAGATAAAATGAGATACTATATAGTGAAAATATATTTTATTGAATATTTATTTAAATACTACATTGAATTATTAGCAATTTATGTATATAATGTATTTATAAAATAAAATATATCTTCAGGGCAGGGTGCAAATCCCTACTGGCGGTACAGCCCGCGAGCTATTTTAGCAGATTCGGTGTAATTCCGAAGCCAACAGTATAGTCTGGATGAAAGAAGGTAACCTATTAGGAAATATGAGTTTTTTGTGTTTGTATTTATGCCCTGATGTTTTTCATCAGGGTTTATTTTATTTATAGAAAGTCAATCAGTGAAGCTGCTAAAAGTTATTATTATACAAATATGACCATAAACCTGATAAGCTACACCAAGAAGATAATTCTGGGAGGCAGATTATGAACAATAAAACAAACAAACTTATTAAAATTTCTCTTTTGTCAGCAATAGCGCTAATACTTATGTATTTTGATTTTCCTGTAATACCTATATTTCCATGGCTTAAGATTGACTTAAGTGATATACCTGCATTGCTAGGAACCTTTGGATTTGGACCTTTAGCAGGAGTAATTATAGAATTAATGAAGAATTTATTATACTTCTTTATAAAAGGAAGCAGCGTGGCTGGTATTATGGCAAACTTTATTGTTGGATCAGCATTGGTTTTACCTGCAGGATTAATTTATCATAGAAAGAAGAGTAAAAAGAGTGCAGTTTTAGGAATGATAGCAGGACTTCTTGTTATGGAAGTAGCGGGAATACTTGCAAATGTGTATATATTACTTCCTTTATACGGAATGCAGATGTCATCTGAGGAATTAGTTAAGTATGTTACAGTTGGATTGTTACCTTTTAATGGAATAAAAGCATTGATGGTAAATGTATTAACATATTTCTTATATAAAAGAGTATCTGTATCTATATTTAAGACTGAACCTAATTTTGGAACAGTTATAGAAGAAAAAACAGTATAGTGATCAAAAATAGAAGACCTAGGTCTTCTATTTTTTATGTAAAAATATACCAACAGAAAATTATTTATATGTTAATATTTTATATATATATTATAAAACTTACAATAAAAAACATTAATTAACAAAATCTATTAAAATGTGTTAAAATAAGTATATGGTGCTATAAAACATAAATAAAATGTGAGGGGAGAATAATGGAAGTAAAAAAGAAAATTATACAAATTCTTATTTCATGTTTATTACCTGTATTTGTACTTGCAGGATGTGGTCAGTCAAAGCCTTCTAAAAACAGTGGTAGTGATGATTTGAGTGAATATGAGCTAGAGAATTATGAAAAAGATTTTCAAAATCTAAGTACTAAAATAAAACAGGATACAGGTGACAAAGTTATTATAGGATTTTCTTTAGATTCTTTAAAGGAACCAATATGGAAGGTTAATAAACAGGAATTTATCAAAAAAGCTAATGAACTTGGAGCAGAAGTAAGGGTAGAGCAGGCAAACAGTGATGATAATGTTCAGCTTTCACAGATTGATAAGCTTATTTCAGAGGGGGTAAACGTTCTTGTAGTTGTACCTCATGATGGAGAAATATGTGCTCAGGCTGTAGAAAAGGCTCATGAAGCAGGAATAAAGATAATGTCATATGACAGACTTATAAAAAATAGTGACGTTGATTTATATGTTGCTATAGATAATTATACTGTAGGTGTATTACAGGCTGAAGAAATGCTTAAGAATGTATCTAGTGGAAATATAGCATATGTAGGGGGATCTGAATCAGATAACAATGCACTGCTTTTCAGGCAGGGAGCTATGGATACATTGGATAAATATAAGGATTCAATTAACATAGTAATGGATAAGTACTCAAAAGACTGGAAGGCCGAAGAGGCATATAATAACGTAAATGAGCTCTTAAGCCAGAGTACTGATATTCAGGGAATTATATGTGCAAATGATGGTACCGCATCAGGAGCTATAACTGCATTAGATAAACATGGTCTTGCAGGAAATATCCCTGTGACAGGACTTGATTCAGAGCTTGCAGCATGCCAGAGAATAATTGAGGGGACACAGCTTATGACTGTATATAAACCAACAAAAGAAATTGCAGGAAAGGCAGCAGAACTAGCAATAGAATTAGCAGAAGGAAAAAATGTAAACACAAATTCATCAATTGATAATGGGAAGATTCAGGTTCCTGCATATTTTGTTGATCCTGTAGTTGTGACGAAGGATAATATGATGGACACAATAATAAAGGATGAATTCCATGATTATGATGATGTATATAAAAATATTCCTGAAAATGAAAGACCTAAAAGATAGGAGGTGGATGAAATATGAGGAACAGCAATATATATGGAAATACAAGTATTAAGAGAAAGATGATTTTATCCTTTGGAATAGTAATACTGGTCTTATTTTCAGCTAATGTGCTATCAATATATAAAAGCTATGAGTATAATAATCAGTATAAAATACTGGTAGATAACACATACAAAGAAAGCAGACTAAAGGAACTTTCCAAGATCATGATAGAGAGTACTAGTGACATTATAGTAAGCAATAAGGATGAAGACATTAATAAATTTAATGATATATGGAATGAAATTGAATTAATATGTGCAGACTTAGATAATTCAATAGTGTCAGATGAAAGCAGATTAAGCTATAGTGTTTTTAAAAATGTCCTTATAAATGCAAAAATAGATTGTAATAATGCAATTATTTTTAATAAGGATACTGATACTGCTATAAAAGCAGCTGATTATTATAATTCAGCTGAAAAGAAATCACAATATATAGACTTAACTAATGGCGAGCTCCTTTCTAATGAAATCAGCTATATGAATACTGTAAAGGAACAGATTCTAAGCTCTTTTAACAGAACATTGCTTGTACTTACATTATTGATTTTAGCTTTATCATTAGGAGCATTCATTTATGCAGTAAGATTTTCACGTGGAATAAGTACAAGAATATTTGGGTTGAAGTCAATGGCAGATGATATTGCAGAAGGAAATCTAACTTATGAATATAGCGATTTAAAAGATGAAATAACATGTACCAAAAATGAACTTGATGCACTTGAACATACATTTAAGAATATGAAAAAATCATTGAACTTAACTATCAGTTCTGTAAGAGAAAGTGTGGTAAGCGTGACAAAAGCATCTTCAAATTTATCTGTTAATATGCAGCAGAGTAAAAGTGCTAACGATGTAGTTGTTGAAGCAATAAACTCAGTTAATGAAATTGCATCGGTACAGGCTGAAAAGATAGGAAAAACATTCTCACAGATAGAAGAGGTAAGCTTAAAGATAAGAAGTGCAGTAGAAAATATAAGCAGTTTAAAGGAAAAGGTTACAGAAGCAAATTCAAATACAAATACAGGAAAGAAAACTCTTGATAACATGATAAGACAGATAGGTGATATTAACAGTTCTCTTTATAATTTCAAGGAAGAAGCAAAGATATTAAATGATAATTCACAAAAAATAGGCCAGGTGGTTTGTATGGTTGAAGAAATAGCAGAACAGACAAGCCTTTTGGCACTTAATGCATCTATAGAAGCTGCGCGTGCAGGTGAAGCTGGAAAAGGATTTGCTGTCGTAGCAGAAGAGGTAAAGAAACTTGCTGAAGAAAGTCAGAGTGCAACAGATGAGATAGGTAAGATAATCAAGGAAATACAAAGCAGAACCAATAAAATTTATGAAGATACAGAAACAAGTTCCAGCCAGATAGAAAAGAGCAATAGTCTTGCAAATACTGTTGTAAATGCATTTGAGGAAATTTATAAATCAAATAATGAAATTGATATGGGTACAGAAAATATAATAGGCTATATTAAGGAAATTTCAGAAAAGATAAGCAGTATAAATGAAGCCATGGAGACAATAAGTAAAAATACTGAACAGCTCTCTGAGGATAGTGAAAATTCATCAGCTGTTACAGAGGAACAGCTGGCTGTTATAGATGATGTTTCATCTCAAGCGTCAAACCTTGAAGAAATGGCACAGATATTAAATAGCTCAGTTGAAAAATTTAATCTTTAAAATAAAAAGTCTTAACCCTTGTTCTTGGGTAAGACTT
>JAEWQX010000017.1 GCA_023399035.1 Bacillota bacterium
GGAAAGCAGAATGTATGCAAAAGTTATAGATATTGAAGAATATCTAGACAATAATCCACAAAAACCATACATCAGCTGTGAATACATGCATGCTATGGGGAATTCTTGTGGAGGATTGAAGAAATACATTGAGCTTGAAGACAAGTATCCTATGTATCAAGGTGGATTCATCTGGGACTACGGTGATCAGGCGCTTTACAGAACAGCACCAAATGGCAGGGAAGTACTATCATATGGTGGAGACTTTACAGACAGACCAAGTGACTACAATTTTTCAGGAAATGGGTTAATATTTGCTGATAGAACTGAATCACCAAAGGCTCAGGAAGTTAAGCATTTATATCAGAACATAAAATTCATACCAGATGAAAGTGGAGTTCTTATAAAGAATCAGAACCTTTTTGTAAATGTTGATAAATATAACTTAATATATACACTTGAAAAAGAAGGGCAGTTATTACAAAGAGGCATAATAAATGTTTCTGTAGAGGCTGGGGAAGAAAAATATGTGGAACTGCCACTAAATGATTACAGCAATGAAAGAGAAGTAGTATTAACAGTTTCAGCATTACTAAGAAATGATGAATTTTGGGCTGAAGCAGGATATGAAGTTGGATTTGGCCAAACAGTCCTAAAGGGAAATTACAAGGAACAAAAGCACGCAAAAGCTAAACTTAAAGTGGTACACGGAGATGTAAACATAGGTGTTCACGGGGAGGACTTTAAAGTTATCTTCTCTAAACAGGAAGGCGGAATAGTATCGTTAAGATACGCAAATAAAGAATTCATTACAAGAGTTCCAAAGCCATACTACTGGAGAGCTACAACTGATAATGATAGAGGAAATAAGTATGAATTCAGATGTATACAATGAATGAGTGCTACAGCTGGACAAAAATATTGTGATTTTTCAATGGATGAGCAGGAAGATTCAATTACATTAAAATACACATATGAACTTCCAACAATACCAAAGACAATGGTTAATGTTTCATATCTTATAGAAGAAGATGGAGTTATAAAAGTGAATGTGTTTTATAACGGAGTAGATGGTTTACCTGAACTTCCAGTGTTAGGAATGAATTTTAGATTGTTATCTGAATTTAATAGTTTTACATGGTATGGAAGAGGTCAGGAAGAAAACTATATTGATAGATGTGAGGGAGCTAAAATAGGTGTATTCAGCAGCACTCCAATGGAAAATCTATCTAAGTATCTAGTACCTCAGGAATGTGGAAACAGAACAGACACAAGATGGGTAGAAGTAAGGAATGAAAAAGGTGAGGGACTTAAGTTCTCTTACGAAGAAGTGCCATTTGAATTCAGTGTACTTCCTTATAACTGCATGGAACTTGAAAATGCTCTTCATCAAGAAGATTTACCACCTGTTAATTTCACTAATGTCAATATTATTGGAAAACAGATGGGTGTTGGCGGATATGACAGCTGGGGAGCACCAGTACTTAAAGAATACTGCATAGATTCAAGCAAGGATCTACAGTATTCATTTAAAATTTCATGTGTAAAATGATTATTAATTTAAATCTGCTTATTGATGTATTATTAGATGTATTATTAAATTAATAAAGAAGAATAAAATAACAGGCACTGTATCACTATATAACGTAGTACTATATGTGATGCAGTGCCTTTATGATTGTTATTATTAAGTTTACTGATCAATAAAGAATAGAAATAGATACATTTAATATTTTGTACACTATAAATATGAAAATTTAAATGCTTATTAAATATAAATTAGATATCAAATATAGATATTAGATTGACACAAAAAATGAATATAATGTTAATATTAATATATAAAATTATGGAGAGATTTAAAATATGAAAAAAAGCAGATTGAAGAAATTTATATGCGCAGTTCTAACTGTAGTAAGCATATCGTTTGGAATTATCGGGTGTTCAGGAAATTCTATTGATATATCAGAAAGCTCAAAAGACGGTATTAATGAAGTAAATGACATTGAAGAGATACCATTTGAAATAACATTTATGAATGCAGGAAAAGCAGATTGCATTATAATTACAATAGGAGATAAGTCTTTAATGATAGATACTGGATTAAACAGCACTAAAGAAGATGTAGTTACAGAATTAAAGGAAAAGGGTATCGACACTTTGGATTATCTCATTTTGACTCATATGGATAAGGATCATATTGGCGGAGCTGATGCTGTCCTTGATAATTTGAAAGTCAATAATGTAATACAGGCTGATTACATCAAAGACAGCAAGCAGTATAACCAATATGTAAATGCTATAGATAAAAATAATATTGAACCTGTATTAATTCATGAAACTATAAGCATGGATATTAATGATGCACAAATAAATATTTATCCAGCATTGAAAGATACGTATTTACAGTCAAATGACTATTCTATAATTGTAGGGATAACATATGGAAAGTACAGTTTCTTATTTGCGGGAGATGCAGAAGAAGAACGTCTATCAGAGTTTATAGATATAAATGACGAGAAATATACTCTGGTGAAGATACCCCATCATGGAAGGATAAATGCACTTAGTGAAGAATTTATAAAATCAGTGAGTCCATCATATTCTGTAATAACATGCTCAGAAGAAGATTCAGCAGATAAAGAAATGATAGATTTACTAAATAAATATAATGTAAAAACATTTATGACTAAAGATGGTGAAATAGTTGTAAAAACAGATGGGAAAGGGATTAGTATTTCTCAGAAATAGAAATGAGATAACAAATTACTATATAAGTTATTTACTGGAATTGTGCAAAAAGCTGTTCTGATACAGCAGAAACGCTTGTTGTATCATCAGATATTTAAAGTGTAGTTAGAATATCAATAAATCTATATAATATTCTTTACTATTAATTTAAGATAATTTAAAATTAATCATAAATAGACTATATTTAAAAATAACGAGGTAATTGAATGAAAAGGTTTCTTAGAGAACAGGTTATGAAGATAGCTGATATGCTTGAAACTGTCATAGGTATTCTTCTGGCATTTAGCATAGGTATACTTGTAATATATTTAATAGGGGATTTAAAATCAATAATAACAAGTAATGCAGATTTAGAGGTATTCAATAATTATCTTGCATCAGCATTTAATCTTGTTATAGGAATAGAGTTTATAAAGATGTTGTGCAAGCATACTCCCGAAACAGTAATAGAAGTTCTTCTTTTTGCAATTGCAAGACAGCTGATAGTAGAACATACATCTACTATTGAAAATCTAGTAGGTATAATATCTATCGGAGTGCTTTTTGCTACGAGAAAATATTTATTTTATAGTTTTGATGAAATTGACAAAACTATTTATAGAGCAAATGAAAGAGTTAAGAGAATAAATTTTTTGGAACATATTGATATACCTTTTGATGATAAGGCGGATACATTAGAAGATATTATTCTGAAGGAAATAGATGCTAGAAGTTTAGAGTTTGGAACAGGAGTATGTATCTATTACCCAGGCTTTGTTTTAAGAATAGCAAAGATAAAGAATAATGTTATTACAAGGGTAGAAGTTATACGTTCACTAAAAAAGAAATAAATGTGTAATATAATAATGCAGCAATAATATTTATTGCTGCATTATTATAATTAGAACAAAGACTATAAGTATCGTTCTTTACTTTAAAGAACCTTACTGATAATATTTACTTAGGAGAATTAATATTTGAGGATATTTCATTATTTTAAAAATAATGGTTTATTATACATCATAGGTACAAATTTAACATATATCTAAAGTTATATGAAGAGGGGGCTCAAAATTATGGATAATAATCATACTACAAAAGGATTGATAGTTTCTGCAGCATGGGAGCTTTTTTATAAAAAAGGATATGACAACACAACTGTAGATGAAATAATAGAGCGTTCCCATACTTCCAAAGGTGCGTTTTATCATTATTTCAAAGGAAAGGATTCTCTTTTAAGTTCTCTTTCATATTTATTTGATGATAAATATGAAAGCCTAATCAAGGAAATAAGTGAAGATATGAATAGCTTCGATAAGCTCATTTATTTAAATAAGGAATTATTTAAAATGATAGAAGACAGTGTATCTATTGAGCTTCTGGCATCCTTATATTCATCACAGTTAGTTACAAGCGGAGAAAAACATCTTCTTGATGAAAATAGAGTTTACTACAAGTTGTTAAAAAAAATTATACAGGAAGGTCAGCAGCGTGGAGAAATTAAAAGTGATATATCAAGTGATGAAATAATGAAAGTATATGCATTATGTGAAAGAGGATTAATATATGATTGGTGTATAAGTAAGGGAAGCTATTCATTATGCAAGTATAGCGGAAAGCTTATGCCTATGTTTTTACATGAGTATAGAGTTTAATAAAAGAATTTAGTAAAGATTAACAACTTACTTTAAGAGTAGTAATATTAAGTTAAGCAAAGATGCATTAAATGGATAAATCTTTGCTTTTTTTGTTTTGCAAGAAAAATTTTTTACATAAACCATAGTTGATGATAAATACCCCAAAGTATATAAAAGCATACAGATTATAGGTAAAACATGCTGTTGTTGCCGTCTTAAGATTTTTAACTAGAATGGGGATAATTAAATATAATTCTCATAGTGGATATATAGCAAGTGTAATAAATGAAGAGAATTTAAAAAGCATAATATCACAATCCTGTGGCATTTATAGAAGATTAAAAAATCCAGGTAACGGCGTAGAAAGAGGAGGTATACTTGCTGAGATATTAGATCCTTATGAAGGAGAGGTTGTTTTCCAGGTAATCTCACCAACTGATGGAATTATATTCTTTGCGCTTACGTCTCCGCTAGTGATGGGAAATATGGTTGCATATAAGATTATACGCAGAATTCATGAATGATTATAAATGGCATAGAATGGGTATAATATTATTGACATAATGTAAAATGATTGATATGATATAAAGCATACTAAAAAGATAGGAATTGTTAACGAAAGAGGAGATTATAATGAATAGTACATTTTTTTCAGATTTTATTATGATAACTAGTTTCATGCCTATAATATTCATAGCACTATTAATAGGTTTATTTTTCATAATAAGGCAGATGGAGAAGAAGAAAATAAATTTTTCTAAACGTATGATAGCTGCTACTTTATTAGGATTATTATTAGGAATAGTAATTCAAGCTGTTGCAAAATTTCCAAAAGATATAGAATCGGTTACATGGATAACTGAAACAACAAAATGGTATGGTCTTGTTGGATATGGATTTATGGATCTTTTAAAAATGCTTGTTGTTCCACTTATATTCCTTTCAATAATCAGAGTTATAATAAACATGAAGGCAGACCAGAATCTTGGTAAGCTTACATCAAGAACTATATTAGTGCTTTTAGGCACTACTGCTATGTCAGCAATAGTAGCAATAATTATAGGTAACCTATTTAAGCTTGGTGTTGGTGAAACTGTAGTTCAGAGTCAAAGTGAAATGAAAGAGATAAGTTCAATAGTTGATACACTAAGAGGTCTTCTTCCTTCAAATCCTGTAAAGGCAATGGCAGATGCCAATGTTGTAGGAGTTGTTATTTTTGCTGGATTTATTGGTATTGCAATAAAGAGACTTAGAAAAAAATATCTTGATATAGTGAAACCTGCAATAGATTTAGTAGAAGCAGGATATAAGATAATAACAAGTGTTGCAATGACAGTAATAAAGTTTATGCCATATGCTGTAATTGCATTGCTGGCAAATACAATAGCAGGCAGAGGATTAAGCGCTATAATAAGCGTAACTAAGTTTATAGTAGCTGTATATGTGAGTATAGCAGCAGTATTTGTACTTCATATGGTCATAATATCATTAAATAAATTAAATCCTGTTAAGTATGTGAAAAATGTTACAGAACCATTAATATTAGCATTTACATCACGTTCAAGTCTTGGAACGCTTCCTGTGACAATTGAAGCATTAACAGAAAAAGCAGGAGTAGATAACGGAGTTTCAAGTTTTGTAGGAAGTCTTGGATCTAATATGGGTATGAATGGATGCGCAGCAATATATCCAGCTTTAATGGCTGTTACCATTGCAAATATGTCAGGAACTCCTATGGATTTAAGCTTCTATGGAATGCTTCTTGTTATAATAGTAATAAGTTCTCTTGGAATAGCTGGGCTTCCAGGCACTGCTACAATGGCTGTATCAGTAGTTATTTCAGGAATGGGAATGGGAGCATATTTCCCTCTTGCAGGAGGAATTCTAGCAATAGATCCGATTATAGATATGGGACGTACAATGATAAACGTAAATGGAACTATGGTAACTGCAGTTACTGTTGCAAATAGTTTAGACAGTATAGATAGAGATATATATAATAAATAAGAATCAATATATGGATAAGTACCTGGCTTTATTAAGTTATTCAAAGTATTATACTTAATTTAGGCTGGGTATTTTTATATAGTAACTAAAATATTACATACAAATTTTGAATAGTATGTAATTAAAAATGTAAATTTATGATGATGTTATTAATTAAATTGTATTATGATAAAATAAAATATGATAAAATAAAATCAATAAAAGCCCACAGATTAAATTTGTTTGCTTAAATGAAAATAGTACTATTATGGGAGGATATATTATGAAGCAGATGTTGAAAAAAATATTTATAACAGCAGTCACATTTTTTACTATTGCAGCAGTACCTGCATCAGAGGTGAGTATATTTACTACAAAAGCCTGTGCAGCTACTAGTGATGATGGAAAACTTACAAAATTAACATTAAAAAAATCTAGTGGTGGAAGTATTCAATTATATGATGATAATGACTATAAAAGCAAAAATGAGGTAGACAACGATGAGGTTGAGCCTAAAACAACATATTATGCAAGAACTTCAGCATCAAAGATTAAAATTGACGTTGATGGAGTTGATGATGACTATGTAAGGCTTTTTGTGGGGACAAGCAGTTCTGAAAAAGGTGTCAAGGTTGGAAAGACAGCAAGCTTATCATCAGGAACTAATAAAATAACAGTAAGAGTATATAATGAAGAACCGTCAAGCAGTATTAAATATAAAGATAAAGATGATGTAGAATATGAGTATACAATAAAGGTTAAATATACTGGTGACGACGATGATGATGACGATGATGATGACGAAGATTATGATGATGTTTATTTAAAAAGTATAACATTAAGCGATGGTGAAATAGATTTTTCTAAAAGAACAACTAAGTATGATGTTTATGTGGCTTCATCAGTAGATGAAATAACAATAAAAGCAAAACCAGAGGATGAAGACTATACTGTGACAATTGATGGAACAGAAGTAGATGATGACGATAATTATAAGGAAGAAGTATCGCTAAATAAAGGTAAAAATACAATTGAAATTGAAGTAGAAGATGAAGATGAGGATGAATATAGAATTTATACATTGTATATTTACAGGGGTGAAACATCAGGAAGTACAAATAATAATAGTATAATTAACAATGGAAATAATGTAAATCAGTATAACCCTATTACATCAAGCCCTGTTATTTCAACTCAGCCTAATTATCAGCCAACTAACTTAAAAGTGAATCAGTGGGTTTTAACTAATGGAAAGTGGCAGCGTTTGGATTCACTTGGAAAACCATTAACAAGCCAATGGTTTCTAGATAGTAATACAGGAAAATATTATTATCTTGGAGCAGATGGAAATATGGCAACAGGATGGATTTATATGAGTGGAAAATGGTACTTGCTTGATAGTAGCGGGGCAATGCTTACAGGATGGCAGTATTCAAATGGAAACTATTATTACTTAAATCCTGCAAATGGAGAACTGGTTACAAATGCATATGTGGGACCATATAGAGTAGATGCTACAGGAGCATGGGTAAGATAGAATAAATTATAAACTGTATCAGATTAATTTTCTGATACAGTTTTTTTATTATTTTTACTAAATTTTTTATTAATTAATTAGGTTTTAAAGTAGATAATTATTGAAAAGCTTATAGAAACTATTCAAATCCAGATGAAAATATTTATGTTGAGGCTTTTATAAAGTTACTTAAGAAAAAATTAAGGAAATTTTATTGTGAAATTTAACATATATTATGGGAAAATCTGTATAATATGATTATACGTACAGCATAAAGCGTTACGTAAAATAATCTGTTTATTATAAATATGCAGATTATTATATTTATAATGTGGGGGGATTAAAATGAAATTAAAAAAGACATTGGCTCTTATTTTGGGAGCTGCATTAAGTGTTGCAAGCTTAACTGGATGCAGTCAGACTACAATGAATTATGCGGATGAGCTTGCAAAAACAGAAAAGTGGGAAGCTACATCATCTGAGATGAGTGGAAAAGTATCTATTAATGCACAGGGAATTAACGAAGACATAAATTTTACATCAACAGGATATGCTACAGGAGATAAAGCATACGCTAAGGTAGATTTTACTACAACAGATACTACATTAAATCTAAAAATACCTTCAATTGAAATGTACATCGATAATGGAGTAAGTTATATAAATAAGAGTTATTATGAGGGACTTTATAGTAATAATGGTTTAGAAGTACCTAAGAAATTGAAAGAACTGAATGCTGATTATATTGCAGTAGATTCAGGAATAGATGTAGCAGCAATGAAGTCATTAACAAGTGAACCTGAAACAATGAATACTCTTATAAAATCAATCTTTGGAGACAGTGATATAGATCTTCCATATATTCAGAATGGAAGAGAGTACACTATGAATCTTAACAGCAATGATGCAGTAGATTTAGGTGTTAAAGGAATTAAGGCAGCTGCTGATAATTTGGAAAATATTAATAGTACATTTAAGTTAAATCTTACAGCTGATAATATTGCAAGTTTCAAGACTTTTGTAAAGGATCAGGCTTTTAACAATGGTATAGCAGCAGTTAAAGAAGCAGTTGCAGGTTCAACAATTTCAAGCAAAGAAGTATTCACTGATGATAAATATACTATGGATTTAGGCTTAAATTTAGTAGTAAAAGATTTTGGTAATATTTCTGTAGATATGACTGGTTCAAGTTCTAAGAGTGAGGTTAAAGAAATAGCAATGCCAACTAATTTTGTAAAACTTACTGAAGAACAGTTACAGTCTATTATTTCTGAAGGCAATGAAGAACAAATTACTTCACAGACTGCTTATTCAAAAGAATCATTAAATTTAAAACATATTATAGCTAAGACAGCTGCATAAGATAAATTTAATATTTAGCATAGCCCAATAAATACTCTCTTTATAGGAACAGTATAGATGACCTGTTTTCTATAGAGGGGGTATTTTTTATTGTAAATTATGTGCATTGATAAATTCAGAATATTTTAATTGTAAATAATAAATTTGAACATATTGTTTTGAACATTAAAAGGTGTTAATATGTTATTGTTCAAAAAATGAACCTAATAAATATATAAAAGGGGGCAGAAAAAATGAGAGTGAAAACAGCAGTTATTTTAGCAGCAGGTATGGGGACGAGATTGAACGATGTGACTAAAGGCCTTATACCTAAAGGTTTTCTTTTAATAAACGGTAAAACTCTTATTGAAAGATCTATAGAAAAATTACGGAGCATAGGAATAGAAAAAATTTATATAGTTACAGGTTATCAGCATGAATATTATGAAGAACTTGCACAAAAATATAGTTTTATTGAAACTAAAAGAAACAGATACTATAGGACTACAGGTAGTATGGCATCCCTTGCTATTTTAGAAAATGAATTAAAAGAGGATTTTATACTTTTAGAAAGCGATATTATTTATGAAGTCTATGGCCTTATGAAAGCAGCAGTTTTTAATGATAGTGACTGTGTTTTATTAAGTGGAACGACTAATTCTGGAGATGAGTGTTATGTAGAAGTAAAAAATGATAATCTATATAAGATTTCTAAAGATATAAATAAAATAGGACAAGTATATGGTGAACTTGTAGGAATATCAAAAATATCATTAGATCTATATAAGGATATGCTTAAGGAATACAGAAAGTTTATGGATAATATTAAGTATGATGAAGAATATTATCAATCTACAAATAAAATAAGAACTAGATATGATTATGAAAATGCTATTTTTGATACAGCACAAAATAGGAAAATAGGATATTTAAAAATTGACAATCTTGTGTGGGGAGAAATTGATGATAAAAATCAATTGGAAAGAGTAAAAAATATAATTCTACCGAGACTAGAGAAAATTAATGCATAAGGAATGCAAAGAGTTTTTATATAAAATATGATTTAGGGAAGGAAGAATAATTTTGAAAACAGTTTATATGGCAATGAGTGCAGATATAGTTCATCAGGGACATTTAAATGTAATTAATGAGGCAAGAAAGCTAGGTGAAGTTATTATAGGACTTCATACTGATGATGTAATAAGAGGATATTGGAGGAATCCAATAATGAAGTATGATGAAAGACGAGAAGTTATTGAAAATATAAAGGGAATTAAAAAAGTTATTCCTCAGGACACACTTGACCAGGTACCTAATATATGCAGGCTAAAACCTGATTATGTTGTACATGGAGATGACTGGAGAGAAGGACCACAGAAAGAATTAAGGACAAAAGTAATATGTGCACTAAAGGAATATGGTGGTCAGCTTATTGAAGTGCCATATACTAAAGGTGTATCTATTTCAAAATTGGATGAAGAAATTATGGAAATAGGTGTTACTCCCCAGATGAGAATGAAGAAGCTTAAGGAAATGATTTATTCAAAAAAACCTGTAAGGATACTTGAAGCACATAATGGACTTACAGGATTAATTGTAGAGAAGACTAAGATAGAAAAGGATGGAAGAATAAAGGAATTTGATGGAATGTGGGTAAGCTCATTGTGTGATTCAACTGCAAAGGGGAAGCCTGATATAGAGCTTATTGATTTAACATCGAGACTTAACACTATAAATGATATTTTAGAAGTGACAACTAAACCAATTATAGTTGATGGTGATACAGGAGGTCAGATAGAACATTTTGTTTATACAGTAAAGACATTAGAAAGACTGGGAGTATCAGCTATTATTATTGAAGATAAGACTGGACTTAAGAAGAATTCTCTTTTTGGAACAGAAGTAAAACAAACTCAGGATACCATAGAACATTTTTCAGAAAAAATAATGGCAGGAAGAGAAGCAAGGGTTACCAGTGATTTTATGATAATTGCAAGGATTGAAAGTCTTATTGCAAAGGCTGGAATGGATGATGCGGTGAAGAGAGCAAAAGCATATATAAAAGCAGGTGCTGATGGAATAATGATTCATAGCAAACTATTTTATATTTTGGGTAAAATCAACTAATTTTAATAAGGAATGAAGGGATTAATTTAACTATGATTGATGCACATATATTTTATAAAAATCTTAAAGAAAATAATATTGAATTTTTTACTGGAGTCCCAGATTCGCTTTTAAAATCAATCTGTGCATATATAAAATGAAAGAAAACGCTGTAATTGTATTTACTACAGGAATGGCATCAAGAGAATTATTTGAATTAAGGGAAAAGAATGAACAGGATCATAAAAAAGATTTTTTGACCGTTGGCTCTATGGGACATGCATCTCAGATTGCTTTAGGGATCGCGCTGACAAAGAGAGAATGCGATGTATATTGTATTGACGGTGATGGTGCAATGATAATGCACTTAGGAGGAATGGCTATTATTGGAGATAAAGGTCCGATTAACTTTAAGCATATACTGATAAATAATGGAGCTCACGATTCTGTAGGAGGGCAGGATACTGTTGGATTTAAAATAAATGTTCAAGAGATTGCTAAGTCTTGCGGATATAAGAGGGTATATTCATGTTCCACTAAGGGAGAATTGGAAAGATGTTTAAAGATAATAATGAATTGTGATGGTCCTGTGTTATTAGAAATAAAGGTGAAAAAAGGTGCACGTAAAGATTTGGGGAGGCCTACTACAACACCTATTGAAAATAAAAAATCATTTATGGAATTTTTAAATAGCCTGCCTGAAAAATAAGTTTGGAAGAAGGTATATAATAATGGTAAAGAGAAGTATTCTGCTAAATCCAGGTCCAGCAACAACGACTGATACAGTGAAGTATGCTCAAATAGTTTCTGATATATGTCCAAGAGAAAAGGATTTTGGAGATATAATGGAGTTTATTTCAAGGGAACTTACAAGTTTTGTTGGAAGTAACAAAGAGTATGCTTCGGTTTTATTTGGAGGTTCAGGAACAGCAGCAGTAGAATCCATAATAAGTTCAGTTGTTGATGATGATATTATTTTGATAATAAACAATGGAGCATATGGAAAAAGAATTTGTGAAATGGCTGAGATTTATGATTTGAACTATATAGAATTTAAGGGATCGCCTGTATATGGAATAGATTATTTTAAGCTTGAAGAAATTATTTCTTTAGTTAATAAAAAAGGAATAAGTATAATGGATACATCTGAAAAGTATACTGATATATTAGGTAAGTACAATATTAAAAATGAATTTAAGAGAAAAAGGAAAATAAGTCATATAGCAGTTGTACATCATGAAACAACAACTGGAATATTAAATGATATCTGCAGGATAGGCAGTATGTGCAGAAAGTATGATATAGATTTGATTGTTGATGCAATGAGTTCTTTTGCTGGTATTCCTATAAAAATGGACGAAGCAAACATAAAATATCTTGCATCAAGTTCTAATAAATGCATTCAGGGGATGGCAGGAATAAGTTTTGTAATAGCACAAAGAAGAGCTTTAAACAATACAAAAAGAATTAAGGCCAGAAATCTGTATTTAAATTTATTTAAGCAGTATGAATATTTTAATCAAAATTATCAAATGAGATTTACTCCACCAGTTCAGGTTCTTTATGCTTTAAAACAAGCTATAATTGAAGCAAAGCAGGAAACTATTGAAAAGCGAAATAAGAGATATGTAGAATGCTGTGAAATACTTTGGGAATGCCTTGATAAATTAAATTTAAAGATACTTGTGCCTAAAGAAAAGTCATCCATGCTGCTTACATCTGTAATAGAACCAGAATTAATAGGATACAATTTTAAAGATCTTCATGATTTTATGTATATAAGAGGATTTACAATTTATCCAGGAAAGGTTTCATCTTATGATACATTCAGAATTGCTAATATAGGGGATATATATCCTGAAAATATGATGAAGTTTACGGAACTTTTAGAAGAGTACATTCAGTCTTTTCAGTAAAAAATAGTAAAAGCATATTATATCAATATGCTTTTACTATTTTTTTAGTTAAGTTAAAGTGATGATGGATTATTCAATCTTAATTTCATTGTAAATAGAAAAAATAAGATAATTATCAACAGTCAATGTCCTATTGATAATTATCTTATTTTTATTGTTATTTATCTAATTTTAAAGATACATTGAATCTGCATGGATTATAGTATCCATCAGTTATTCTCCAGTCCTTAAACTTTTCTTTTGTATAAAGCAGATGTGTATCTCTGTGCGAAGTAATAGGAAGGTCTCCAATAAATATAGCTTTTTTAGCAACTCTTTTTAATTCTGAAATTGCCTGATCAGCATATTCCATGTTTGGGAAGTAGTGAAAGGCACCAAAGCAGAATACTTTATCAAAAGTGTTATCCTTGAATATTAAATCATTGGCTTCACCATGAAGAACGGAATTATTTAGTATTTCAATGTGTCTTTGAACTAAGGTTGTTGAGTAATCAACACCAACATATTTTGCACACTTAATGTACTGAGCAAGTCCACCAGCACCGCAAGCTACTTCTAAAACAGTATCAGTTTCTTTGATATCAAGTTCTTTAATTATATTTTCTGCTATTTTCTTTACATCGGCTGTAGTATCTTCATAGCCATCTAGTTCTGTTAAGTCATCGGTTTTTCCACGTCCTTTTCTCTCCCATACTTCTTTCCAATAAGACATATCTTCCATAAATCAAATCCTCATCATATGAATATTATTATTGTGTATTAAATGATGAAATCTCTATGAACCCTTTAAAATCATCCTAAAGATTTTAGGGTTAATGGATATTTTATTAATTCATAGAAATAAGTTCATTTATTGAACGATATTATGTTAACATTGTTCAATGTTCACAACAATAAGTTCATATAAAGTATTAATAATTAATTCGTTAGATAATAAATCTTTGAAAATAACTTTATAAAAAATTTCAAGAAGAAACATAATTTTCAAAAAAATATTTTGAAAATTGAAAATAATGGTGTAAACTAATAATAAGGTTATAGACTTTAAAAACCTAACATTATACAAAAGGGGTGCTATAAAATGTATAAAATAATAAGCAAAAAGGAGCTAACAGGCAATATCTTTTTAATGGAAATTGAAGCTCCTAGAGTAGCAAAATCTGCAAAACCAGGTCAGTTCATCATTATTAAAAATGATGAAAAAGGTGAGAGAATTCCTTTAACAATTGCAGATTATGATGAAAACAAGGGAACTGTAACAATAGTTTTCCAAACAGTAGGTAAGAGTACAAAGGAATTAGCTACATATGAAGCTGGGGAATGTGTAAGCGATTTTGTTGGTCCTCTTGGACAACCTAGTGAGTTTATAAAAGAAGATTTAGAAGAATTAAAGAAGAAAAAACTTATATTTATCGCCGGGGGAGTTGGTGCAGCACCAGTATATCCACAAGTAAAATGGATGAAACAGCATGGCGTTGATGTTGATGTTATATTAGGCAGCAGAACTAAAGACCTTCTTATTTATGAAGAAGAATTAAAAGCAGTTGCTGGAAACCTTTATGTAACAACTGATGATGGATCATATGGATTTAAGGGAACAGGATCAGATATGCTTAAGGAATTAGTTAATAATCAAGGTAAAACATATGATCATGCTGTAATCATTGGACCAATGATAATGATGAAATTTACTTCAATGTTAACTAAAGAATTAAATATCCCAACTACAGTAAGCTTAAACCCTATAATGGTTGATGGTACAGGTATGTGTGGTGCCTGCAGAGTTACTGTTGGAGGCGAAGTTAAATTTGCATGTGTTGATGGACCAGAGTTTGATGGACATTTAGTAAATTACGATGAATCAATGAGAAGACAAGCTATGTATAAAACTGAAGAAGGCAGAGCTATCTTAAAATTTGAAGAAGGAAATACTCATAGTCATGGCGGCTGTGGATGCAGAGGTGATAAGTAATGGATATGAATGAAAGATTGGTAAGAGTACCTGTAAGAGAACAGGATCCAAAAGTAAGAGCTACAAACTTTGAAGAAGTTTGTTTAGGATATAATGAAGAAGAAGCAGTTAAGGAAGCTTCAAGATGTTTAAATTGTAAAAATCCTCAATGTAGAAAAGGATGTCCAGTATCAATAGATATTCCTGCATTTATTGCAAGGGTTAAAGAAAGAGATTTTGAAGGTGCAGCTAAAGAAATAGCTAAATATAGTGCACTTCCTGCTGTATGTGGAAGAGTATGTCCACAAGAAAAGCAGTGTGAAGGGAAATGTGTACTTGGAATCAAAGGTGAAGCTGTATCAATAGGTAAGCTTGAAAGATTTGTAGCAGACTGGGCAGCTGCTCATGATGTTGATTTAAGTGCAAAAGAAATAAGCAATGGAAAGAAAGTTGCAGTAATAGGTTCAGGTCCTTCAGGATTAACTTGCGCTGGAGATTTAGCTAAGAAAGGTTACGATGTAACTATCTTTGAAGCACTTCATAAAGCAGGGGGAGTTTTAGAATATGGTATTCCGGAATTCAGACTTCCAAAAGAGAAGGTTGTTGCTAATGAAGTTAATAATATCAAAAAATTAGGTGTTAAGATTGAAACTAATGTTATTATAGGAAGAACAATAACTGTAGATCAGTTATTTGAAGAAGAAGGATTTGAAGCTGTATTTATAGGTTCAGGTGCAGGTCTTCCAAGATTTATGGGTATACCAGGTGAAAATGCTAATGGAGTATTTTCAGCTAATGAGTTCCTAACAAGAGTTAACTTAATGAAAGCAGCACAGGAAGACTACGATACTCCAGTAAGGGCTGGTAAAAAGGTGGCCGTAGTTGGCGGTGGTAATGTTGCTATGGATGCAGCAAGAACTGCATTAAGACTAGGAGCAGAAAGTCATATTGTCTATAGAAGAGGGGATAGTGAACTTCCAGCGAGAGCTGAAGAGGTACATCATGCTAAAGAAGAAGGAGTTATCTTTGATGTGTTAACTAATCCAAAAGAAATCCTTGTAGATGAAAATGGATGGGTTAAGGGAATGGTATGCGTCAAGATGGAACTTGGTGAACCAGATGAATCAGGAAGAAGAAGGCCTGTAGAAGTAGCAGGATCTGAATTCACTATGGATGTTGATACAGTGATAATGTCACTTGGTACATCACCAAATCCATTAATTTCATCAACAACTGAAGGGTTAGAAATAAATAAGAGAAGATGCATTGTTGCAGAAGAAGAAACTGGTCTTACAACTAAAGAAGCTGTTTATGCTGGTGGAGACGCAGTTACAGGAGCAGCTACAGTTATTTTAGCTATGGGTGCTGGTAAAAAAGCAGCTGCAGCTATTGATGAATATTTACAAAAACAATAAGAAATAATTTAAAAACTATGCAGAATATATTTTTTAGTATATTCTGCATAGTTTTTTTGTGGAGAATAATAGCTTTTTTGAATTACAAAAGATATTTGCATAAATATTGAAAAAATTGTTCTAAAATGTAATAATTATATATAAGTGTGTGTTGAAAATATTATTATTTGTGGTTATTAAAAGAAAAGAATGTCTATAAAATTTGTTTAGGTAAAGGGGAATGTTTATGTTTACTAAAACAGACCAGATTACTTTTTATGGAATCGATGACCTTAGTGAAAAATTAGATGAAATTATAAAGTCATTAAATTTAGAACATGAATATTTTGACATAAAGCTTATTATGTCTGAAGCTATTACAAATGCATTTATTCATGGTAATAAAAAGGATAAGAGCAAGCCTATAATTGTTAAATGGAAATTAGAACATGATTTCATAAACATTTCAGTGAAAGACTCAGGAGAAAAAAATAGTGATTTAAATTTTGAAGAACAATTAGATGAAAATGATATTTTATCAGAAAGCGGAAGAGGATTATTTATTATTTCAGCATATTCAGATGAAGTGGAATATAAAGATGGATGTTTATCTATAAAAAAACTGCTAAAGAATATATGCTGACAAATATCTGTTATTAGGGGGAAAATAAATGAAAATTTCGTTAAAGACAAAGCTTATGATTACCTTCTTTATACTTATTGCAATTCCAATGAGTATACTTGGGACTGTTTCATATAATATGGCATCTTCGTCATTACAAGATACTACTAAGGAGCAATTAATTCAGCAGACATCAGATACATCAGATCTCATTAATAAATCAATAGAATCTGTTAAGAGTGCAGTTGAGATTTCCAGTTTGAACAGTCAGCTTGGAAAGATTGCTCAAAGCACAAGTCAGGAGGATATAGATATAGCATTTGACTATATATGTGATGTTCAGAAAAGTAATGAAGATTTTATGGAAGTATTAATAGTAACAGATTCTATAGGTGAAGTTATTATTGATACTCAGACTAAAGAACCAGATATAGATCTTAGTGATAGAGATTACATGAAAGAAGCAATAAGGAGCGGTAATACTTCCATAAGTGATGTACTGACATCAAGATTTACAGGAAATCCCGCTATATTTATTGCATGTCCTATAAAGGAAAATGGTGAAATTATAGGTACAGTTGTTGGAAGCATAAAGTTTGACAGTATATCTAACTATGCATCAAAAATAAAGATTGGTGAACATGGGTATGGATATATGCTCAATAAGGATGGTGTCATAATTGCACATCCTGATGAAAGTAAAGTATTAAATGAAAATGTAAGCGATAATTCAGATAAAGAATTTAAATCTATTGTAGATAAGATGAAAGCAGGAGAAACAGGTGATGGATTTTATACTTATGATGGTGTGTACAAGTATGTTGCATTTGAGCCTGCAGGTAACTGGATAGTTGCTGTAACTGCAGAATATAATGAGTATATGTCATCAGCAATAAGTATTAGAAATGATACGATAATTTTTGTTGTTATTGCAATTATCATAGCAATGATATGTTCATACATATATTCAACAAAGGGAATTATCAATCCTATAAAAGAGCTGCAGAAACTTATGGAGCTCGCTGGTGATGGAGATTTAAGAGTAAAATCTGAAATTAGAAGTAGGGATGAAATTGGTGAACTTGGAAAATCATTCAATACAATGATAATGCATCAATATGAAATTGTTAAGAATGTAAGAAGTGCATCACAGCAGTTAAATGAAGCATCAGAACAGACTGCAAGTTCTCTTGAAGAAATAAGCGCAACAACAGAAGAAATAAGTGCCACAGTAACAAATGTGTCTGAAGAATCTAAGAATCAAAATGAATCTATTATAGATATTTCAGAAGTTTTAGTACAGCTGTCAAGTCTTGTTCAACTTGCACAGAACAGAGCAAATTCAACTAATAAAAATGCTTTGGATTCAAAAGAAGTTGCCGACTTTGGAAGACAGAAAGTTGAACAGACAGTAAAAGCAATAAATAGTATCAGTGTTGAAAGTAATGAAACTGCTAGTGTACTTCAACGTGTAAATGAACTATCCCTTGAAGTTGGAGGAATAGTAACAACTATTAATGCTATTGCAGAACAGACTAATCTTTTAGCATTAAATGCTGCCATAGAAGCAGCCAGAGCAGGTGAAAATGGAAAAGGATTCAGTGTAGTAGCAGAAGAAGTAAGAGGATTATCAGAAGAAACAAATAGCAAAGCAAAAGAAATAACAGCACTTGTATCTGAAATGATAAAGCAGACTGAAAACGCAGTTAAAGCTATGGAAAGAGCAAATTCTGAAGTTAAAAATGGAGTAGATATAGTTTCAGAAACAGATAAGGCTTTCTTAGATATAAAAAGTTCTATAGAAAATATAGTTGAACATGTTAGTGAAATACTTGATATTACAAGTGATGAAGTTGCATCTTCAGATAAAGTTATTTCTCTAATTAATAATATTGCAACTATTACCGAAAATAATAGTAAGAACTGTGAAAGTGTGTCTTTAGCAATTCAGGAGGATGCTGAAGTGATGAATAATCTAACAGCTACTGCTGAAGAGACAAGTGCAATGTCAGATCAGCTTATAAAACTTGTAGAAAAATTTATAGTGTGAGGTGAAAAATAGTGCAGAGTAATTTGAATATCAGCATACCTAAAGATTTTTGTGTTGAAGAAGTTGCAGATTTTAGAGTTAAAATCAATAATCTTATTGATGAGGGCACAGTAAACTTTATTTTTGATTTCAGTAATTGTACTTTTATTGATAGTACAGGCCTTGGAGCAATTGTTTCAATATATAAAAAGTGTGTTGAGAGAAATGGAAGTATGAAGCTTAAATCATTGAAACCAGAAGTAGAAAAATTATTTAAGTTAACAAGATTAGATAGAGTTTTTGAAATAGAAGCTTAAAATGTATTTAATAGAGTTTGGTTATAAATAGCATAAGGCTATTGCCGAACTCTATATTAATTATAGGAGGAATGGAAAGGGATAAATTTATGAATACAGACAGAAGTTCATTAATGACGGTTAAAGAAGTAGAAGAGATTTTAAATGGAATTCCAGATGTTATAAAAGTATTTAATTCTGATCATACAGTTTATTTTTGTAATGAAGCAGGATATAAGTTTTATAACAAGAATCCAGAAGAAGTTGAGGGACAGATATGCTATAAACTGCTAAACAGAAGCCAGAGATGCAAAGAATGCCGTTTTTCAGAAGTCATAAAGACTAAGAAAATCGTAAAACAGGAGAGATACATACCTGAACTTAATAAGATAATGGATGTATGTTACAACCCTATTTTAAATGAAGATGGAGAGGTTAAATTTGTTATAGAGAGATTGAAGGATATAACAGAAAAGAAAACTTTAGATAAAATATTAAAGAATGATAAAGAGAGGTATAAGCAGATCTTAAATAATTCTCCCGATGCTTTAATCATTATAGTAGATAATAAAATTAAACTGGCCAATACTGAAGCATTAAATTTATTTGAATCAGAAAACAAAGGAGTTATAAATAGCAATATATATAAATATTTTAATGAAAAGTATTCAAAAATAATGCATAAAAGATTTAGAAAAATAATTATAAACAAGAAATCAAAGGATATATACGATTGTGAATTAAATGTGAGCAGCAATAAAATAATAAATGTACAATTATATTGCAGTTATATTTTATATGAAGGAAATTCAGCTATTCTAATGACTATAAGAGATACAAGTGAAACAAGAAAGGAATTAATAAGAGCAGCACACTTTCAAAGAAGCAGTCTTCAAAAAGATTTTCCGGGAGAAAAGTTTCTTAAGACAACAAGTGTATATGTACCGGCTTACACAATCAGTGGTGACTTCTATAGGCTGAATAAGATAAGTGATGAATTGCTTATAGGCATCCTGATAGATGTAAAAGGAAAGGGTATATCTGCAGCACTTAATATATCGGCACTAGAATTAATGTACATGGAAGAGATATCAACAGAACATAATCCAATAAATATAGTTAAAAATTTAAATGAAAAGCTGGCAAATTATTACGAAGAAAATTATATTGCAGTGTGCTGCTTTAGTCTGGATTTTTCAATTAATGAATTTAAGGTTGTAGGAGCAGGAATAAATGAGTTTATGTTTCAGAAGCAGGGGGAAAAAGCTGAAAAATTGACTGCAGAAGGAGTATTCTTAGGAATGTTTGCTGATAGTGAATTTATAGAAGTCAGTATTCCAATACAAAGTGGTGATAGAATTTTCTTATTCAGTGATGGATTTGATTTTATATTTGATGACGATGACATAGTTAAAAGATATATGGAAAAAGTAAGCATAGGTGAATTTAAAAAATATATTGATGAGTATTTAGAAGATACTATTTTAGATGAAGGAAAGCTGATGGATGACTGTACAATGATAGCAATGGAAATTAAATAAATAATCAATATAAATAAATCAATTTAGAAAGACAGAAATGATATTATATATTATAGTTTTATATTTTATTCTTTAATGAATAAAAGTTAAAAATTGTATAAATTTAATTAATATGTTATTTGACATAGTGATTTTAATAATATATAATCAAACATGCAAGATAGATATTTGAAAATTAAATATGCGTTTAAGTTTTTTATAAACCTGGGGGTGTTTTGGCTTCGACGGGGGCATGAAAGATTTATTAAGCGAGTCGAGGGAAGCATGGAGCCTCGTAAATAAAGTATGCATTAAATGTAAACGCAGAAGATAATTTTGCATTAGCAGCTTAGTTTAACGCTGCTCATCAGCCCGGGTTGCCTACGGCCTGGATCACTGGTGTCATTAAAGTGGGACACGAAGTCTGGCAAAGCTTTGAGCCAGAGGGGTATTCATGAAGCTACCGAGAGTGTAAGCCTGTTCATGGGCGTGCACTTGGGGGAATCTTAAAACATGAACTGTACTCGGAGAAAGATAATGGCGTCGGCTTTCG
>JAEWQX010000025.1 GCA_023399035.1 Bacillota bacterium
AAGCTTGCTAGAACAGTATGTATAAATATTTTGAATTTTAAATATCTTAAGACTGAAAAATTTCATACAGGATATAGATTAAAAGAAATTGAAACAAATGAAGAATTGACAGATATTATTGAAATGCATTTTATAGAAATTCCTAAGCTTCCTGAAGAAAATGCAGAAAAAGATATACTTACAGCATGGACAGAATTTTTAAAAGATCCTGAAAGTGAAAAAGTAAGAAATCTTGAGATGAGTATTGAAGAAATCCGTGAAGCAAAAGATGAACTTATAAGAATGAGTAATAATAAAGAACAGAGAGAAATTTATGAGATGAGATCAAAGATTCTTAAAGATAAAATAAGTGCTTTAAATGAAGCTGAAAGAAAAGGTATTGAGCAGGGAATAAAAAAGGGAATAAAACAAGGTGTAAAGCAAGGGAAAATAGAAGTAGCAAAAAATCTTTTAGATGTACTTGATAATGAGACAATCTCCATAAAAACAGGATTGAGTATAGATGAAGTTGAATCACTTAGAAGTAAATAGTAAATTATTTTAACTTTTGTTTTTAAGATAGCAGTATATAAGAATGATACCGTGTTATTCAACTATGGATATGCGGTATTTTTTATGTGCAAAATACAGGTTTTATGCAGTAAATTATAAAATTATCGTTGGAAATTTAATTTTTATAGTTTGCTATAAGTGAAAAGAGATGGATTTTAAATTTTCCCTATGATATAATTAATAGGTTAAAAATGAAGTTACTACTTATCCAATTAATAACTATTAATTGGGATAATTGTTTTATTGAAGGAGAATTTTTAATGAACATCTTACTTATTAATCATTATGCAGGATCAGATTATCATGGAATGGAATTCAGACCATTTTACATGGCTAGAGAATGGAAAAAGAAAGGCCACAATGTAACTATACTTGGAGCTGACTTTTCTCATTTAAGAAAGAACAATCCTGTAATAGAAAAAGACTTTCAGGAAGAAATTATAGATGGAATAACATATGTATGGGTTAAGACACCTAAATATCAAGGAAATGGTGTTGGAAGAATTAAAAATATTTCTACATTTATGTGGAAGCTAAGAATGAATTATAAAATGGTTGCAGATAAATATAAGCCAGATGCAGTAATTGCATCTTCTACATATCCATTAGATATTTATCCAGCTCACAGAATTGCAAAAAGATGCAACGCAAAATTATGTTTTGAAATACATGATTTATGGCCATTAAGCCCTATGGAGATAGGAGGATTCTCAGAAAAGAATCCAGCAATAATAGTACTTCAAAGAGCAGAAGACTTTGCATTTAAAAACTCGGATGTTATTGTTTCAATTCTGCCAGATGCAGATAAGCACATAAAGGAAAGAGGATTTTCAACTGATAAATTTGTATATGTTCCAAATGGAATACTTACAGGTGAAAAGAAAGAAGCTCCAATGGAAAGTACAATTGAAAGATTGCAGGAACTTAAAAATCAAGGATATTTCTTAGTTGGATATACAGGAAACCACTCACCTGCAAATGTTCTTGATACTATGATAGATGCAGCAAAAAAGACTACTGATGAAAAAGTTAAATATGTAATGATTGGAAAAGGCAATGTTAAAAATGAACTTATAGAATATGCTAAATCTAATAATGTTACTAATGTAGAATTTTTAGATCCAGTTCTAAAAGATAATATGGACAATGTTTTACAGTTACTTGACATTGGATATATAGGATTAAAAAAGCAGAATTTATTTAACTATGGAGTAAGTCCTAATAAGTTATTCGATTATATGATGGCAGCACGTCCAGTAATATATGCAGTTGAAGCTTCAAATGATCCAGTAAGTGATTGTAATTGTGGAATAAGTGTACCAGCAGAAAATCCAGATGCAGTTGTTGAAGCTGTAATGAAAATTAAAAGTTTAAGTGAAGAAGAGCAGATTAAGATGGGTCAAAATGGTAAAGAATATGTATTGGCTAATCATATGTATGAAGGCTTAGCAGATAAGTTCTTAAATGCATTGAAGAAATAGTCTGAAATTCAAATGTTGGATAATATAGATTATCTTTATAAAGTTAAGTGATTTTTATATTATTCAATATTCTTTATAATTAATAATCAGGAGTTGGAAAATGAACGCTTTAAATAAAATTATTAAGAGAATATTTGATATTGTTTGTTCTGGATTAGGTCTTATAATTTTAAGTCCATTTCTGCTTTTTGTTGCAATAAGAATAAAAATGGGATCTGATGGTCCAGTATTTTTTAAGCAGATAAGAGTTGGTGAAAAAGGTAAGGAATTTAAGATTCTTAAGTTTAGAACAATGGTTGTTGATGCAGAAAAGCTTGGAAGACAGATAACTGTAGGTAATGACAATAGAATAACTAAGATTGGAGCCTTTCTTAGAAAATATAAAATAGAGGAGCTTCCACAATTAATTAACGTATTTAAAGGAGATATGAGTCTTGTTGGACCAAGACCAGAAGTTCCTAGATATGTAAACATGTATACAGAAGAACAAAGAAAAGTATTAGATGTTAAACCAGGAATAACAGATCTTGCATCTATAAGATACAGAGATGAAAATGAACTTCTTGGTCAGGCTGAAAATCCCGATGAATTTTATATTAATACAATAATGCCTGATAAATTAGCATTGAATGTAGAATATATAAATAAGAGTAATATATTTTTAGATATATATATAATATTAAAAACTATATTAAAGTGCATTTAATCAGTTGATAGTTGAGAATTGATAGTTGAAAGTTAAGGAAAAAACAGCAGGCTGTTTTGAAAATTATATTTTTTAATTGCAAATTTTTTCAGTTTTATTTAGTGTATAAAGTAGATTTGTGATTTGAAATGAAAATATATTGAATTTATTAACAAAATATAGTACTAAAATTGTGGATAAAATTGTTATGAGATTAAAAAATGTGTATAATTTTATAGAGAGTATATGTAGTTAAAGATAATATGTAATTATAATATTTACGAGAGTATAATACATACAAATTTTAATTAATATACAATTTAGGATTGTGATTAAAATTTTTTATTTTTAGATTTACGTATATTAATGATTGGAACACATATTTATAGATTATATTTAGAAATAATAATATTGGAGAAGAAGGTAGAGAGCATATGAAAAAATTAAAGTTTGCCATAATTGGTTGTGGAAGAATTTCTTATAAGCATGTTGAAGCTTTAGTTAACAACAAAGAAGAAGCAGAACTTGTAGCAACTTGTGATGTTGTCTTAGAAAAAGCTGAAGCAAAGAAAGCTGAGTACATAGAAAAATGTGGTGCAGCTGAAGATTCAGTTCATGCATATACTGATTACAAAGAAATGTTAGAAAAAGAAGATATTGATGTTGTTACTATAGCAACTGAAAGTGGATATCATGCAGAAATTGCTATTTATTCTATGAAAAAAGGTGCAAATGCTTTAATAGAAAAGCCAATGGCAATGTCTATCGATGATGCTAATGAAATGATAAGAGTTGCAAAAGAAAACAATGTTAAGCTTTGTGTATGTCATCAAAACAGATTTAACAAGCCAATACAAAAATTAAGAGAAGCTATGGAAGAAGGAAAATTCGGTAAATTAGTTAATGGTACTGCAAGAATTCTTTGGAATAGAAACATGGCATATTATGATCAGGCACCTTGGAGAGGTACTTGGGCATTAGATGGTGGTACATTAATGAACCAATGTATCCATAACATAGATTTATTACAATGGATGATGGGTGGAGAAATCGAAAGAGTATATGCAGAATGTGATACTTATCTTAGAGATATTGAAGCTGAAGACTTTGGTGCAATAGTTATCAGATTTAAAAATGGTGCTATTGGAATAGTTGAAGGTTCAGCTTGTGTTTATCCAAAGAACTTAGAAGAAACTTTAAGCAT
>JAEWQX010000056.1 GCA_023399035.1 Bacillota bacterium
TAGCTTCTTCGAAGGTACGGTATGTATTTCTATATATTTCTTCCTTTTTTATTAATGAATGAAAAGATTCTATACAAGCATTATCATATGGACAACCTTTTTTACTAAACGATTGTATAATATTAAACTCTTTGCATAGCTCCCTTAAATCATTGCTAGTGTATTGAGAGCCTAAATCGCTATGAAATATTAATTGCTTATTCTTATCGGGAGATTGGCTGTAATAAGCATTTTTTAAGGCTTTAACAACTAAATCATTAGTCATTCTCTGACCGAAAGCGTAGCCAATTATTTTTTTAGAATATAAGTCTAGAACTGAAGCTAAATAGCACCAACCATCTTTGATAGTATAAATATATGTAATATCTCCTACCCATTTTTCGTTAATAGAAGTAGTAGTAAAATCTCTTTTCAAAACGTTTTCTAAATCTTCTGCTACCTTTTTACTTGAATGAGGTTTGTATTTTTTTACAGTTACTGCACAAAGGCCAAGTTCAGTCATTCGTCTTTGAACTCGCTTCAATGATACATTGAATCCTTCTATACCAAGTATATGATGAATCCTAGGAGCACCATATATGCCTTTATTCTCTTTATATATCCTTTTAATAGCTGATTTTAATTCCTCATTTTCTAGTTCTTTTGCAGATTTAGTTTTATCAAAAGATTTATAATATGTGCTTCTGGCTACGCCTAGAACGGTACACATAGTTTTAATATCATGCTTGCTTTTATTTATATTTATAAATTCTATTACTTCATCTAGTTTCTTGTTGCAAATATGGCCATAGCTTTTTTGGCTAAAGCCCACCTTTGGTGTAATATTTCATTTTCCTCTTTAATTCTTGCCATTTCTTTTTTTAAAGCTTTTACTTCCTTTAATGTCATAACTTCATTTTCATCTACTTTAATTTCTTTTACATCTTTAATCCAGCCGTTGATTGTCGATTTTGCAATGCCATATTCGCTACTTAGCTCTGATAAGCTTATTCCTGACTTAAATAAGTCTATTATCTTCTTGATCGTATCTTCTGCCCTTTCCCATAATTGACACATCCTTTCTCTACTAAATATTATTTTACTTAGTTCGACTTAATGTGTCCACTACTTTATACTAACACCATATTACCTAAAAGTTGGTGGTGTGAATTATATAATAAATATTGTTTTTGCATGTTAATATTATAGATAGCAATGTTATTTGTATAGAATAGAGAAATGGATGTGCCGCAGATAAATTAGTTAAATTCAAATTTTAATATAATAAAAATAATAAAATGTAAAGTAAAACTTTTGTTATAAAAGTTTATTATGTAAATAAGATGCTGGTTAATTTGCTTATAAAAAGGCAAATAATTGAACAGCATCTTATTTTTATGTGTAAAACAATGTTTAATAATATTACATAGTTATATGAAGGAAGATGAATAAATTATGAATATTAAACATAGTATTAATTAGAGTAACAGAAGGAGGAATAAGAGATGAATATATCAGTCAAGAAAATGAATATAGGTTTTAGCAGCAGAAAAGGTTACTTTTTCATTGTACTTATAATGTTTTGCTTAGGACTGTCTTTTGGACTTTATACAGTAAAATATATGGGACCGGCAGATAAAAACGATTTAATAAATTATTTTACCAGTTTTGCTAAGTCTTTAGAAAATGATCAGATTAACTATGGAAGCCTATTATTTGAGGTTATGAAAAAAAATGTAATCATTATTTTACCTATATTTTTATTTGGGTTAACTTTTTTTGGTGGGCCTGTAATATTAATTATTGATTTATTGAAGGGCTTTATACTGGGGTACACTTTTTCATTCATAGCTACTGCCTTTGATGGAAAAGGATTTGGACTAGCCTTAGTAAGTGTTATTCCTCAAAATTTAATTTATATTCCATGTATTATAGGATTAAGCATTATTGGATTATCAATATCTACTGAAAGTTTTAAAAGAAGGTTCTTTAAGAAAAACAAAGGGAATAGTTTACTTTCTGATGGTATATTAAAAAAGCTGGTTATAATTATGACAATGTTCATAGCAGGTATTATAGTAGAGACTTATATATCACCAAGTTTGATAAAATTTGTGGCTACAAAATTCTATTTGTAAATTCATGTGTAATACATATGATGAGATTAAGCAGAGAGTTTTAAAATTTGTCGAATACTAATCATAATCAATGGTATAGGAGAGAACAATGATAAATAGTATAAATAATTATAAGAATTATTTGTTAGAGAGTGGTAAAAGTGAAAATACTATATACGCATATGTAACAGATGTTACTCTCTATTTAAAATTTTTAAATAGAAAAAAAGTTGACTTGTATAAGAGTGATAATCTTACTGTTGCTTCTTACATTCAAAATTTATTAAATCAAGGTAAATCAGAAAGATCAATAAACAGAATAGTAATTAGTTTACGTAATTTTTATTCATATCTAAAAAGCCAGTCACTTATTAAAGAAGTTCCTAAAATAGAATATAAGAGTTCTAAAAACAATAGAAAATTGCCACAAATATTAACCATTGAAGAAGTAGACAAAATAATAAGGATCGTAGAAAAGGATTGTCCAAAGGGTATAAGGGATAATGCATTACTTGAATTAATGTACGCTACAGGAATGAAAGTATCCGAACTTATTAATTTGAATGTTGAAGATGTTAATCTGGAATTAAATTTTGTAAGGTGTACGGACAATAAACATTATGAAAGGATAATTCCTATAGGCAGAAGTGCATGCAAAGCTTTATCTGAATATTTGAGTATAAGATATAAAATTGCTCAGTGCGGAGTTCCTAATCTTTTCGTTAACTTAAATGGAAATAAATTAACTCGTCAGGGGATATGGCGAATAGTAAAAGAATATTCAAGAAAAGCAGGAATTGATAAGGATGTAAATCTTAATACATTTAGACACTCATTTGCTGTTCATCTTCTACAAAATGGAGCAAATGTAAGGGCGGTTCAAAAGCTCCTTGGAAATCAGGTCTTAACATATATGGATACTTACTATGAAATCATAAATAACGATAAAATAAATTACATTTATATGCATACTCACCCAAGAGCTTAGACATTTGAATAACAAATAAAAATAGCTGCAGATTGACAGAAGATAAAATTATAATTATAAAGTAAGTTTATTTAAATAAATTGGACATAGTTTTGATATTTTAAGAAAAAATAAAAAGATAGAAATTTATCCGTCTATCTTTTTATTTTACCGTAACATATTATAAAAACACCACTTTACAAGTAATTAAATTACCATAAAATACAACGAACCAAAAACCGTTTCCTGTACAAACTAATCATAACAACCAATAAAACTCTTTTGCAAGGACGGTGTTTGGTTCTATGAATAGTATTGGTAATAATTCACTAATTAATACATTAAAAAAATATTTAAATGCATATAAAAGTATTTTTTATAAACGAAGCTTTGATAACTTTCAAATAATAGTAATTTCAATTCTATATATGCAAGAAGTTAAGTCTATAAAATTACTTTATGATAAATTTATAAGAAAGTATTGGAATATATGCTTAAATAGATTTTACTATTTCTTATCAGAAAAGAATTTTAATATAACCGAGTTAGCGATAGCAACTATTAACATTCTAATAAAGCTTATTCCAAATGAATTGAAAGATAATATAACTATTTATCTAATAGTTGATGATACACTTCAAAGTAAATTTGGAAAACATTTTGATTGTTATAGTAAGCTATTTGATCATACAAGTAAAAACGGATCTAATTATTTAAATGGGCATTATTTTGTATGTTTAGCTATGGCTATTCCAGTAATGTATAATAAAAAAATTCATTATATTAAAATTCCAGTGCAGTACAAACTCTATGATAAATCAAAAACAAAATTAAAATTAGCTGCTGATATGGTAGCATCCGTTGCCCCTGCACTTGAAGAATATCAAGTTATAGTTACATGTGACTCTTGGTATACTAAAAAGCCATTTATAAATGAAATTGAAAAATTTGAAAATATAAATGTTTTAGGTGCTTTGCGTTCGGATACTGTAATGTATGAAATTTTTTATGAAAAACATACAGGAAAAAGGGGCCGTCCTAGAAAGAAAGGTGAGAGAATAAACTATAAAACTCTCAATTATTCTAAAGAAGGCAAATTTTTCATAGCACATACACAAGCAAAAACCAATTTATCAGAGAAAATTGTATATATAACAGTAACAACTACTGACATAGAGACTTTCAAATCTGTACGTTTATATATGAGCACAATAAATCCTGATAATATAAATAGTTTTGATAATTCAACAACAGATGATTCTAATACACTTGATAAAACAATTTATAATATTTACAAAGTTCGTTGGAATATTGAAGTAATATTTTATCAGCAAAAAACTTTTTGGTCATTTAGCAATTATATGGTAAGAAGTAAAGCTAGTATAGAGAAGTATGTCAATTTACTAGGGGTAGCCTATACCATGTGTATTACTTTACCTTTTATAAATGAGCAATTTGCAGAATACAAATTTCAAAGTCCACAAGAACTTAAATATCATTTGTCAGAATGTATTCTTAAAGAATTATTTATTGGCAAGTTGTTGAAAAGACTACAATCTGCAAAAAATATTCTAACAATTAAAGATGCTATTAATTACTTTGCTTCGCAAGACGAAGTCAGCTAATTTTATTGTAAAGTGGTGTTATAAAAATAAACTGAAAATAATTGAATAAAAACAAAATATGGTATATTTTGAATAAAATGATAGAAAAATAATGAGAATATAGTATAATAGAAATATGATAAAATATACTCTATATTTTATCTGCCTATGTATATACTGAGGATGAACTTTATATGAACTAGACTGAAGAAATATTATGTTAAAGGGGGAAATATCATGACAAAAAGAATTATGGATATTGTGGTGATATCTATATTATTATTTGTAAGTACACTTACACCAAGCATTTTTCAATGATCAGCAGGTAAAGCAGCGGCTGCAGCATTATGTGCATGTATAGTTTCAGTAATTTATTTCTTATCAACAGCATCATCAGGAAAAAATGAAGAAAGTGCTGTAGATACTAAAGTAAATACAAATGAAACTTTTATACCTGAAATAAAGGAAAAGGAAATTATTGCTAATTCGCAGTTGGATGAAAACAATAACATTAAGGCAGAGGAAATAAAGGGCTTAGCAGATTCACAGGAAGAATCAATAAATATGATAAATAACAAGTTATCAGCTGTTAATATTAATATAAGCAGAATAAGTGATAGTATAAATGAGTTGGATAATGTATGCAATCAGGCGAATGATGATAGTGTTAAGTTAGCAGAAGCAATATGTAAGACTATGTATCTTATAAGCGTTGGAAGTGAAAATATGACAAGCATGGATACTTCTATAAAGAAAATAGGAGATGCAAATGCACAGCTTGATGAGTCTATAAAAGCAGCCAACAATTCGACTAAGGAAGCAATAGATATTATTCATCTTATAGGAAGTATTGCAACACAGACTAATCTTCTTGCACTTAATGCGGCAATTGAAGCAGCAAGAGCAGGGGAGGCAGGCAAAGGATTCTCTGTAGTAGCATCTGAAATAAGAAAGTTTGCAGATGATGTAAAGAATGCAGTAAACAGTGTTGATGCAATAATAAATGATATTACAGCAGCAATTGAAATGACAACAAAGAATGCTCAAGAAAGTGGACAACTGATACAGGAGAGTATTACAAATGTAACTACGACTGAAGAAACATTCCAGTCAATAGTTACTGAAGTCAGTGAAATTGATGCAAATGCTAATATAATTTCAAATTTAAGTGAAAGCTGTCAGAACCTTTCTAATACAGTTTCAAGTATAACAAGTGAACAATTAGAAGCTATAAGTATTATATCAGATGAAATAAATAATACTTTGAATGCAAATAAAAGTATTAAAAGTACTTTATAATATTTTTTAATAAATTAGGATACAATTAAGCTGGAATTTTGAATTTCAGCTTAATTTGATTTATCTTATTATATTTAGGATCTCTAGAATCAGAGTATAAATGAACATATTGTAATTTATTTAAGATTACTAAAAGTATTTTAATTTTAAAATAAGAAAAATTTATGCATATATAAAATTAATTTTAAATATCCTTTTAATTAAAGTATAATAATATTGTGAGGATAAAAATGTAAAATATATGGTGAAAAGAGAAAAGGTAAATTGAGAATGGAGGAAAGTTTATGAATAAGTCAAACAAGAATAAGGTATTAGGAGTATCAATTGCAGCTATTGCCGCCTTTGGAGGAACTTTTTTACTAAAAAATAAACTAAAAAAAATAGTGAGAAAAAATAAAGATGAAGACAGCATATTTGTAACAGGAAAAGTGAGAAAATTAGGAACTTTATATTTGAATAATGTTAAGGCTGACAGTTTTCAGAAGTTAGAGAATCCAGAGGATATACTTAGTTATGATGGAGGAGCAGTAGAAATTAGAGATGCAGAAAAAAATGACAATAAGATTACGTGGATAGAGATAAATGAAGATAATAAAAAGCTGCTTATTTGTGATAGAAATTTATTAAAAGGCATTTCATGGAGTGAACTGAATAACCAGAATCTTGCATACGGTAAAGTTATAAAGCTTGGAGGCAAAAAGTATCTTTTAAGATTATTAACTGGATCAACCAATAAACCTGGACAGGATTTCAGTGAATGGGATAAATATATTTTAAATACAGAAGAAATTGAAGGCTTGCCAGTATCTTCAGATGAAGATAAGTGTAATAATATCAAGGAAGACAGCGAAGATAAACAAAAAGGTGAAAGCAACACATTGTGGCACTGGTGCAGCAGTTGCAGTTTTACACAAAGTGAATATGGAAAAAATGATAAGTTCTGTATAATAAGAGGATTGTACTCAACAACATATAATAATTACTGCGATAAAGATATAGCTTATGAAACAGTAGGATATAGGCCAGTTCTTGAATTAATTGAATAATACAACGTAAAGATACAGCATGTATAGATATTTAAACTAATCTATACATGCTGTATTATAAATTCTAAGACATATAAATTATTATTATATTATCTAAATTTTAGTTAGATTTTTCAATTTCTTCATCCTTAGAATAATTAGGAGTGCATACAATTCCTCTTCCTTCATCTATTTTGCTGACAATATAAATAGCTATCAGTGCTAATATAAAACCAGGAACAATTTCATAAAGCTGAAATATTGAACTGTTGAAATGGATCTTAAGTAAAGGCCATACAGCTGATGTGATGCCTCCACAAGTCATCCCTGCAACTGCACCATTCCTTGTCATTTTGCTCCAGAATAATGAAATTACTATTACAGGTCCAAATGCACATCCAAATCCGGCCCATGCGTATGAAACAAGCCTTAATACGGAACTATCAGGATTAAGTGCTATTACAAAAGCTATGGATGAAACAATAAGTACAGTGATACGGCTTACTCTTACAAGTTCTTTTTCAGAAGCTTCAGGTTTTAATATTGATCTGTAGAAATCTTCAGATACTGTAGATGATGTTACAAGAAGCTGTGAATCAGCAGTACTCATAATAGCTGCAAGAATTGCTGAAAGCAGTATTCCAGTGAGCAGTAATGGAACACATTTATGTACTAGCAGAATGAAGATTGTTTCTGCATCAGAACCGCTTAAATCCGGAAAGTAATAGTGCCCTACAAGTCCTATTGCAGTAGATGCAGCAAGAGTAAGAAGTACCCATACTGTGGCTATTTTTCTGGAAATATTAATTTGTTCAGGATCCTCTATAGCCATGAATTTAGTAAGGATATGTGGCTGACCAAAATATCCAAGTCCCCATGCTAAGGATGATATAACGCCTATAAAAGCCATTCCAAAAGTTCCAGAAGCAGATCCAGTGAGGTGCTCTATATTAAATGGATTTAAAAGTGAAGAATCGATTGTTGCTGCAACATTGCTGAGCCCGCCACCTTCAATAACTACCATTACAGGAAGTATTACAAGTGTAAAGAACATTAATAGTCCTTGAATTATATCTGTGTAGCATACTGCCATAAAACCTCCTAAATAAGTATAGCTTACAACAACGATTGCACATATTATTACTGATACTATATAAGGTGTTCCAAATACTGTGGTAAAGAGTTTCCCACCAGATACAAATCCGGATGCAGTATATGGAAGAAAGAAAAGTATAATAAAAATTGATGATGCAATCTTTAATATTCTTGATTTATCTCCAAATCTATTTTCAAGATATGAAGGGATTGTTATTGAATCAGAGTATTTTTGAGTATCGATTCTCAATTTTTTAGCGATTATTTTCCAGTTTAAATATGTACCAATAGCAAGTCCACCAGCCATCCAGACAGAACCAGATAATCCTGTTAGAAATGCAGCGCCAGGAAGACCTAAAAGAAGCCAGCCGCTCATATCAGAAGCTTGAGCGCTTATGGATGTACCCCAATATCCAAGCTTTCTGCCACCTAGTGTATAATCAGATAAATTTTTTGTTCGTACATAAAAGTACAGTCCGATTAAGAGCATAACAGCCAGATATAGGGTGAAAGTTATGCCTATTACAATTTTTTCATTCATAAAAATTTATTCCCCCTTATTTTATGATTATAAAATTTTATCAAAAAATAGAGATTATAGCAAATAGATCGTTGGATTTTACGGGAGAAATTTAACAAGTAATTAATATTTATACTATAGGTCATATATTGTATCAAATTGAAAAAAATCTGCATATATTAGTTTGCATATAGAATTAAATTGAATTTATATATGAACATTTGCTAGAGTATATAAATTATTTTTATTGATGGAGATGAATATATGATAGTTATTGAAAGATTTAAAGAGGATGACAGTGAGTTGATGAATAAATGGAAGAATACTTATGAAGCTGAAAGAGATATAGGTGGAACATTTAAAACTAACAAAAATAATTGGATAGAAAAGATAAATGAATGCACTAACTGTAAATACTGGGTTATCAACAATGGAGGAATTAAAATAGGAATGATAAATCTTAACCATATGGATTCTGAAGGATGTGTACTTGAATATTATATTGGAGATATACATTTTAGGGGAAGAAATATAACATCATCTATTTTGTGGAATATGTATAATTATATTTTTGATGATTTAAATATGAAGTATGCAGTTACAATTATTCCAGAAGATGATAAAAAAAACCTAAAAACACTAGTAGATATTGGATGTGAAATAAGTAGGAGATTTAAAGTGAATGAACTTAAGAAAGAGAAAATTAAAGATATGCTTTATGTATTGATGAAAAGTGAAAAATGGAATAATATAAAAGGTGAATTTAATTTCGAAGAGATTTCTATAGAAAAAATATAAAATCAAAGAAAGGTGTATTATGAACAAAAAGAAAAAGACAGTATTTATTTTGGGAGTATGTGCACTTGCCGTATGCTCAGGTCTGATTATCTTAAATTACATCAGTAAAAATGAAAAGAAATCAGAAATAAATAGTGAAGAAATACTTGTACCTGAAAGTATAGACCATATACCGCCAGGTATTATAGATAATGTAGCACCAGATGTGGAACAGAAGTTTAAAGCTGAAGCTAAGAATTTTGAAGCTCATGATGAAAATGGAAATGAAGTAGATATTTCAAGATATAGGGGACAGTATCTAGTATTAAATTTCTGGAGCAGTACTTGTGAGGAGTGTACCGATGAACTTCCATATTTCGAAAAAGCAATAAAAAAATATGAGGGTCAGGTAAACTTTTTAAATGTTAATATTGCCGATGGAAATACTGAAACCAAGTATACTGCACTTCAATACTTAAAGGATAATAATATAAATATAAGTACTATATTCGATGATCATTATGATGCAAGAGTAAACTATAAGGTTACATCACTTCCTAGAACAATATTTATTGATAAAAATGGTCTTATACAAAAGGATATAAAGTTTGCTTTAAATGAAGAAACACTTGAAGCTCAAATACAAAATTTAATAAACAGTGAAAGTTAAATAATAATGTTGGAATTTTAAAGTATGAATTTAAATATTAGAAACAGGCTGTATTAAAAGCAGATTAATTTAATACAGCGTGATAATATTAATTTACATAATATAATTTCAGCAGTGAGAGGAGAATAAAATGGAGTTTACCAAATTGAGTAATAGGACAAAAGGAATAATATTTATTATGATGTCTGCATTTGGATTTGCAATGATGTCTGCATTTATAAAACTGGCAGGAGATCTGCCATCATTTCAAAAAACATTTTTCAGGAATATAGTATCAGTAATAGTAGCTCTATCATTGATACTAAAGCATAAAGGAAGCTTTTTTGGGAAAAAAGAAAATCAGAAACTTCTTATAGCTAGATCTACTTTTGGAACTATAGGTATATTACTTAATTATTATGCGATAGATAGGCTTGTTTTATCTGATGCCAACATGCTTAATAAACTTAGTCCGTTCTTTGTAATAATATTTTCAGCAATATTTTTGAAGGAAAAGATTAAGACTAATCAGATTATAGCATTAGTAGTAGCATTTATAGGAGCACTTTTCATTATAAAGCCATCATTCAGCTTTGAAATGATCCCTGCACTGGCAGGTACATTAGGGGGGATAAGTGCAGCAGCAGCTTACACATGCGTAAGGTCATTAGGCGGAAAGGAAAAACCTGATACAATCGTATTTTATTTTTCACTTTTTTCAAGTGCAGTCACACTGCCTCTTATGCTTATTTCATATAAACCAATGTCAGTTATTCAGCTTACATATTTGATCTTGGCAGGAATTTTTGCAAGTCTTGGACAGTTCGGAATAACTTTTGCATATAAATTTGCGCCAGGAAAAGAAATATCAATTTTTGATTACAGCAATATAATTTTTTCAGCAATAATAAGCTTATGTTTATTTGGGGTACTACCTGATTATTTAAGTGTTATAGGATACTTGATAATATTTGCTGCATCACTATATATGTTTTTAAATAATAGAAAACTTGATAAAGAACAAAATTCTAAATAATCTTAATTTGATTATTTATTAGATATATCCCATGTGAAATTACTATTGAATTTCACATGGGATATATTTTTTTATAAAAGGTTTTATTGGTGTAATATTTTGAAAGCGAAGATATAGAATCATTTAAAGGTATATTAATGAATTTGAAATAATGAAATTAATTATCAAATAAAAATTATTTTCAAAAAATCTTGACAAAAGCACTAGGGTATTATAATATACTAATTGAGAATAGTTTTCAAATAGGAGGGGGACAAAAAATGAAAATAGTATATTGGTCAGGAACAGGTAATACAGAAGCAATGGCAGAAGGTATTGCAAAAGGTATAAAGGAAAGTGGCAAAGAGGCAGAGTTAGTTAATGTAAGTAATGTTAACATAGATGAATTATTAAAAGAAGACATACTTATATTAGGATGTCCTGCAATGGGAGATGAAGTCCTTGAAGAATGTGAATTTGAACCATTCATAGAAGAAATAAGCGGTAAAGTAAATGGAAAGAAAGCAGCTTTATTCGGTTCATATGGATGGGGAGATGGTCAGTGGATGAGAGATTTTGAAGAAAGAATGACTGGCTATGGATGCATAATCAAATTAGATTGTTTAATAAACCAAAATGAAGCTGATGAAGATCAGTGCGTTGAGTTTGGTAAACAAATAGCTTTATTATAATATGACAAGGTGGATGATTTTATTATGAAATATCTGGAGTTTTACAAAAGGTTAAATTCAATGGAAGAAAAAGAGTATATGGAAAATTTTCTTGTATATAAGACATCATGGGTGATTGCAGGAGTTAAGCCTGCAGTGACGATTGGCTTTAAAAAGAAAGATGAAAAGATATACGAAAACTGGAATCTATATGGAAAGAATTTTATTGGAGACATCAATTTAAAGTATATAGAGCTTAGACAAAATGATGATTCTATAATTCTTATGATTTATGATGAAGAAGTCCTTAAAAGAGACTTAAATAGAAAAGATGTAATAGATTTTCTGGTTGATATTGGATATCCAGAAGAAGTTGAAATTAATCAATATGTAAAAACTTTGAAAGACAGATATGAAAAATATCATTGTCCACATGAACTTGGGTTATTCTTAGGAATACCATTTGAAGATGTTAAAGATTTTATGGAATGTACTACTAAAAAATGTCTTCTCTGCGGATACTGGAAGGTATATAACAATTCAGATGAAGCAAAGATGATATTCAGTCAATATGATGAAATAAAAAATTATACGATGAAAAATATGCTTGAGGGAAACTCATCGCACATTTTAGTATCAAGCATAAAAGACTCCTTTTATAATAATTATATCTGCATATAGACTCCACACAAATTATGCAGGTAGATAAATTTAGGTAAAGTAATAACGAATCGACAAATGATAAAATTTATTCTTGACCTCCACACAACAAGAATAAATAAGAGCATACACACACAGATAATAATAAAGATTCAGCCCTACACACAGCTGAATTAACTTCTTGAAATAAATAATAAATTTTAGACACACACTAATAATAGAACAATCATATTACATGATAATTTAGTAGATACATAATATAAAATTACTATAAGACCTGGAAGATATACGATCTTTCGGGTCATTTTATATTTTATCACAAACTTGACTTATATTAACTTTTTTTTACATTATGCAATAATTGAAGTATAATTTATGTTATAGAATAGTTAAATTATGAAATAATAATATAAAAGGATTATATACATGAAAGGATGTGAAAAACATAGGTATGCTATTTAATAAGATCTTTCAAATTGATAAAGTGAGTGAAAGCATCGGTAATGTTAATTATAGAGAAGCTGTCAGAGCTATAATATTAAAAGATAAGAAAATATTAATGGTACACTCTAAAAACAAGGATTATAAGTTTCCTGGCGGTGGAATAAAAAAAAGCGAAGGAAAAATTGAAGCCTTAAAAAGAGAAATCGAAGAAGAAACAGGTTACGTAACAAAGGAAATTGGAAAGCAGATTGGCATTGTCACAGAAAAAAGCAAAGATAAGTATGTTCATAATAGAATTTTTAAAATGATATCTTATTATTATATTGCTGAAGTTACAGATGAAGTAAAAGAACAGAAGCTCGATGCTTATGAAGCAAAATTAGAGTTCAAGCCTGTATGGATAGATGTGAAAGAAGCAATAGATAATAATAAGAAGATTATAGAAGCTAATGATGAAACTAAAGCCAACTGGATTGAAAGAGAAACTTACGTATTAGAAGAAATATATAATAATTTTATGAGATAATATATATTTTAAGTAAAGTTATTATATGATAATGAGTTATTTGGATTTATGGTTGAGTAAAATTTTTAATATGCTTATATAGTGGATTATGACTATAAATATTGTAAATAATGAAGTTTTACCGAAGGGTTATGTAGCATAATGTGTCATTTAACTTATAATTTTAAATATGAGA
>JAEWQX010000060.1 GCA_023399035.1 Bacillota bacterium
AGGCGATTCAAAGAAGATACTATTTCACAAGGAATAGAGAGTATTATGAAGCAAGAATTTTTTTAGAATGTAATAAACGTGCCTTGACAGCTTAATGCTGTCAAGAACACATTTTGGTGTTGAGCCATAAAGAATCCAGTATTTTAAATATAATATAATTATCTAATCCAGTCACACATTCCATCATATGTACATCCAACCATATGTCTCATCCTATTACCCATTCTACGCATATTTCTCTGAGTTCTTCTATCCATTTGTGGAAACATAATCATTTCTATTGCAGCTCCCATAACTGCACCCATAATCATTCCTTTTATAAACTTACACACTATAAAACACCTCTTTTTATATTATTTAGATAAATGTTCTTAATGTAGGTTATGCAGTATTCTAAAAGTTATTCATTATGTTAAGATATTTATTGTGATTCAAGAAGATATAAAATATACTTCTCCTTATCTTTGCTTAGCATCTTTGAAATCTTCTTTTTTGCTTCCTTAGGGTCATTCTTATATAATTCAGTTATTTCTTTATACCTAGCTTTATCATTAACTTCAGCTTCTGATAATTTTAATTTATTTTTTTCTCCTGTTTGGATATCAGCCTCTTCAATACATATACCTTCAATGACTATATTATTATCATAACAAGGTGCAAGAGTACTTATCTGTACTTTTATTTCAGCATTTTTAACAATAATTCTATTGCTTTTAAGATATTTTTCAACAGTTCTGTCTGATGGTATTCCTAAAGGCTCTTTGCATTTTTCATCTACTAGTTCATTAAATAAATCTCCAGTATGGCTGTCAACTTTAACAAAAACTATCTCTATTCCGCTCTTCATTAATTCCTGCATCTTTTCATGATATTTTACTGATGACGGCTCATTTCTAGACCATGCTCCTGTAGCATGATGAGCAATCCCTTCATAATCATGGAATATAACAAGCTTCTTTTCACCTTTGCTTAAAGCATATTCTGCAGCTCTTACTGCTCCCTTAAGCTCGCCAGCAATTTGTCTTATACTTTTTTCTGATGTGTCCTTTTCAGCTCCATTTTCAATGTATTCTACAACATCATTTTTCACGCATACTACCCCATATGCATATCTTCCATCACATATGCTGTAGCTTCCATCTACATAAGCATGGAGACAGTCTTTAGGATAACTATCATCGCTTTTTTTCAGCATTCTATTTCCTTCATTTAAATATTCTTCTGCCTCTGACATACTTTCAAAGCTCTTATATTTTGCTCCTTTTACCCCTTTAACATATGATAAACATTCAGCCCATGTATTCACTATCTTATTTTCAATTTTTTTGTCAGCCTTACTGTCAAAACCATATTGTATTGCATATACTTTCTTAGCCATACTTTAAATCCTTTCATTCATAAAAATATTTAATTATTATAATGTAGATAATTCTTCTACAAAATCATATAGCTTTTCTACATTTTTAGCAGCCGTGAAATTAGTCAGATACTCCAGACCATTTTTCATCACAATTATTATGTCATTTCTGCCTTCCCAGTTTTCAACTATTACACTTAATGGTACATCATTTATAACTTTATTTAAAGCAAAAAAAACTACTCCTATATCATCTACTACTCCTATAAAAGGTATATTTTCGGGAATTAAATCTGATGGAAACATTACATATGCAACTGCTGCTGACATTACAAGCTTTGTTTTAATTGAAACTCTTTTATCCTTAAGCAGTCTGTAAATAAGCGATACTAGATCTGGTAATATAAATAAATAATCTTTATATTCTTTGACCTTTCCTGACATCTTATTTATTATTATCTCTCTTCCAGCTGAATAATTATCTCTGACCTTATTAATATTTATTAAACCTTTTTCTTCGTCAACCTTGCTTTCCTCTTCACTTTCATCAGAATTTACCTTAATAAGGGTTCCTGCAATAGATACTTCAATATTATCTGCTTCTACCCATAATTCTGATCTTTTTGTATATATCTCATTTATATTTAAATCTACATATGGAACATCGCTCAGTATTTTTTTTATATCAATACTAACTATATTTTTTTGACTATCAATACCAAATTCTTTAAATTCTTTTGCAATTTTTTTTAATACAAAGCTCCTTATTAATCTAAATATTCCAAAATTAAATACTTTTACTTTTGAAAGCCTTGCTTTAACCTTATTATCTTCACAGCCAAGTATTTCTGCCTTTATAGAAAAATCTACTTTAAATCCTTTTTTAAAGCTTCCCTCAAGCTGAATTCCATCATTTATAGTAACACTACTTAAATCCAGCCCTTCAACTTTTACAAATTCATTTATTATGCTTAAAACATCACTTCCTAAAAGTTTTACCTTTACTTCAGATATTTTCATTCCTTAACCTTCCCCTTTTTACATATTATTAATCACGCTCTATAAAACTCATACTACCTCTTCTATATTAGCCCTTTATAAGAATTTATTATATATTTATATAAAGTATACCATACATGCATGCATTGACAATTGTAAATATACCGTGTCACTATACAGAAGATTTTAAACTTTTTCCCTCATACATCTATCTGTATGAATAAAAACACTCAGCTGCTTTTATAAATGATCACTACCTTTCATATATAATTTGAAATTAAAAAGAGATATTCAATAAATCAGATTTATCGAATATCTCTACATTTAATTTTTTGTAGAATGTAAATTATATTAAGTATTTAAATTAGAATACTGGAATAACTGAACCATTGTATTGTTTATTTATAAAATCTTTAACTTCATCTGAAGTTAATGCTTTAATTAGAGCCTGGATTTTATCAAGATCTTCATTACCTTCCTTTACAACTAAAATATTAGCATAAGGCTTAGCTGCTTCTGAATCTTTGTCTTCCTTGATAATTGCATTTGTTGTTGGATCAAATCCTGCTTCAATAGCATAGTTTCCGTTTATTACTGCTGCATCAACATCATCAACTGATCTTGGCACTGCTGCTGCTTCTAATTCATTAAATTTTAAGTTCTTTGGATTTTCTGTTATATCAGCTGGTGTAACTAATTCGCCTTCATTTATTTTAATTAATCCTTCTGAAGCTAATAACTTTAATGCTCTTGCTTCATTTGATGGATCATTTGGTAATGCTATTGTAGCGCCATCCTGAAGTTCATCTATATTTGTAATTTTCTTAGAATATAATCCCATTGGTTCTAAGTGAATAGCCGCAACTGATTTTAAATGTAATCCTCTTGATTCATTTTGCTCATTTAAATATGGTGTATGCTGGAAGAAGTTACAGTCTAATGATCCTTCTTCTACTGCTGTATTTGGTTGAACATAATCATTAAATTCAGTTATTTCTACTGTATAACCTTCTTTTTCTAATAAAGGAACTGTAATATCTACGATTTCTTTATGTGGTTTTGGTGTAACACCAATTTTAATTACTTTATCATCCTTTGAATCTGCTGAAGAACTTCCTGTAGATGCAGCCCCTCCACATCCTACTAATCCAAGTGCAAGTACACCTGCTAAAACTATTGATAATATTGATTTCTTTTTCATATCTAACCCCACCTTTTCTTTAATTAACAGTTAGCAGTTAACAAATAACAGCTATAAATATTAATCTGTTTTTTAGTTGATATTAACTAAGCTACTATTAACTCTATAATTTTAATTTCTATTTAAATAATTAAGTTACTTTATAAAATTACTCTGATTTATTTTCTTATAGAACTAAGCCTGTTTATTTATGAGGCTAGTCCCTAATTATTTATTTTGATAATCTATTATAAAAATAATTTCCTAAAATCTGAAGTACCTGTACAACAATTATAAGTATTATGCAGGTTACAACCATCATATCTGTCTGAAATCTCTGGTAACCATATCTTATGGCAACATCTCCAAGACCTCCGCCTCCGATAGCCCCTGCCATTGCTGAGTATCCAACAATGCTTATTATCGTAAGTGTTATTCCTGATACTATTGAAGGTACTGCTTCCTTAAGCATAACCTTGAAGATAATCTGAGTATTTGAAGCTCCAAATGATTTTGCTGCTTCTATAACCCCCTTATCTACTTCTCTTAATGAAGATTCTATAATTCTCGCAACAAAAGGTGCTGCTGCTATTGTAAGAGGAACCATTGCAGCTTCAGTTCCAATTGATTTTCCAACTAAAGCTCTCGTTAAAGGTATTACAATAACCATTAAAATTACAAATGGAAAACTTCTTAATGTATTAACTATAAAATCTAAAATATTGTATATAAACTTATTAGGTCTAAGTCCGTCCTTAGCAGTTACTGTAAGTATTATTGCTGGTATAAATCCTAAAATAACTGAAAATGTAGTTGATACAAAAACCATCTTTAACGTTTCAATTAATGCCTTAACTATAATTTCATTCATTATTCAAGCACCTCCAATAAAATATCCTTGTTTTCAAGGTACTTTAAAACTTTATCCTTATCTTTTTCGTCTATATTTATTACTAATCCCCCTAATACCTGATCTCTAAACTTTTCTAATTTGCCCCAAACTATCGAAAAATCTATATCAAGTTCTCTAGACATTTTTGTTATAATTGCATTTTCTGAAGAATTGCTTGGGAAATACAATTTTATGTTTATTCCTGTGTCTGGTAAATTTTCTTCATCTTCTTCCCCTAAGAATTTCTTTAAAGATTTACCTGGCTTTAAGAATAAGTCTTCTGCCTTTCCTTCAGCTTGTATTTCTCCTCCATCCAGTAATGCAACTCTTTCACATACTTCCTTGATAACTTCCATCTGGTGAGTAACAATTATTATTGTTATTCCTAATTCTTTATTTATCTTTAATAGAAGCTGTAAAATGTCCTTTGTTGTCTTTGGATCCAATGCTGATGTTGCTTCATCACAAAGCAGTATCTTTGGATCTAAAGCTAATGCCCTTGCTATTGCTACTCTTTGTTTCTGTCCACCACTTAACTGTGAAGGCTTTCGAAGTTTTTTATCTTCTAATCCAACTAACTTAAGTAATTCTAGTACTTTTTCTCTTATTGTGTTTTTATCATAACCCCAAACTTCAAGAGGAAGTGCTACATTATCGAAAACATTTTTTCTCTGTAATAAATTAAAGTTTTGAAAGATCATACCAAGTTCTTTTCTGAACTCTCTAAGCTCTCTATCCTTTAATGAAGAAACTTCTTTCCCCATTACATTTATAGATCCTCCATTATAAGATTCAAGCCCATTTATACATCTAAGCAATGTAGATTTACCTGCCCCACTGTGTCCTATTATTCCATAAATCTCCCCTTGATTTATAGTAAATGACACATCTTTAATAACCTGTACATTACCAAAATTCTTAATTACATTTTTTATTTCAACTGCAGCTTCAGACTGTGCTGAATCCACATATTCATTTATCAAAACTTCTTCTTCAGTTGTTTTCTTTAAATTTAGCAAAATTCTCTTCCTCCTTTTAAAATTTTTGTTTCAGTATCGCGATAACCTAACAAAAAAAGCGCTAGAGAATAAAACTCTAGCGCGCGAAAACACTATGTGATTTACCCTCTCATCTACCAGCTCTAAAAAAAGCTGCAGGAATTAGCACCGTATTACATTGGTAAATGAACCAATCTATCGGTTGCTGGGCTTCACAGGGCCAGTCCCTCCGCCACTCTTGATAAGACATCAAATTATTTAATTTAGTTTATGCTATGAATTATAAGCTTATTCTTTTCAATTGTCAACACTTTATGAAAAAAAATCCACTTTTATACTTTATAGTTTAAAAGTGAATCCTAATTCTAGTATCTGCTTCTTTCTTTCATGGCTCTATCAATATCTCTCTTCTGAGCCTTTTCGATCATAGCATCTCTCTTATCATAATTTTTCTTACCTTTACATACTCCAAGAGCTACCTTTACCTTGCCATCTTTAAGATATAATGACAATGGAATCAAAGTATAACCATCTCTTGAAACCAACCCATCTAATCTTCTTATTTCCTCTTTGTGAAGAAGTAATTTTCTTTCTCTCAATGGATCAACATTAAATATATTTCCTTGCTCATAAGGAGAAATATGCATATTTTTTATAATAACTTCACCATTATAAATATCAGCATAACAGTCTTTTAAGTTTACTCTTCCTCTTCTTATAGACTTAACTTCTGTTCCAACTAACACTAAGCCAGCTTCCATTGCTTCTTCAACAAAATAATCATGTCTTGCTTTTCTGTTTTCAGCCAAAGAATTTTGATTTTTCTTTCTTACCATCTTTAATCACCTACTATGGTCATATTTCTATTTAAATTATATTATACACAATAATTTTAATCAATAACGCACTTTCAATGAGAGTATTTAGCTTAAATATTAAGCTAAATACTCTCGTCCTATCTTCTCATTATAAATCACTAAAATATAAATAATCAAGTGAATCCATACAGACTCACTTGATATCTTTTCTTTTTGATTTATGGCTATTTCCTACTTCTTAGAGCCTTTCTGTCATAAACCATTCTCCTTCATTTTATTTCAATCTTCTCTTTATTATCTTCTTCCTTCTTTTCAAATACTTCTTCTGAAACTTCTTCTTTTGGTCCTTCAATGATTTTGAAGAATATTTCTTTATTTGGCATATCAACATGAACACATTCTACAAGAACTTTATCTCCAAGTTTATAAATTTTCTTAGTTCTTTCACCAATTAATCTTAAGTGTTCTTCTTCAAAAATATAGTAATCGTCATCTAAATCAGTGATATGAACAAGACCTTCTATTGTGCTTGGAAGTTCAACGAATACGCCAAAGGATGTAACTGAAGAAATGACACCTTCAAATTCTTCTCCAATTCTATCCTGCATATATTCAGCTTTCTTTAAATCATCAACTTCTCTTTCTGCATCCTGAGCCTTTCTTTCCATTTCTGAAGACTGTTTTGCTGCATGACTAACAATATTCTTTAACTTATTTTCTCTCTTTTCATCTATTTCACCATGAAGATATTCTTTAATTATTCTGTGAATCTGTAGGTCCGGATATCTTCTTATTGGTGAAGTAAAGTGACAGTAATACTGAGCCGCTAATCCAAAGTGACCTGTACATTCTGGTGCATATCTTGCCTGCATCATAGAACGTAACAATAAAGTATTTACTACAGTTTCTTCACTCTTTCCTTTAACTTTTTCTATTATATCCTGAAGCGTTTTAGGTCTTACTTCTTCAGTCCAGTGTATACTATACCCTAAATTATGAATAAATTCTTTAAACTTAGTTAATTTTTCATCATCAGGACTCTCATGAATTCTATATACAAAAGGTAAATGAGTCCAGAACATGTGCTCTGCAACTGTTTCATTTGCAACAAGCATAAATTCTTCAATCATTCTGTTGGAAATTGCTCTGTCGTAAGGCTTTATTTCTATAGGCTTTCCTAATTCATTTAGTATTATCTTAGCTTCCGCTATTTCAAAATCGATAGCACCTCTTTTTGTTCTTTTTGCTCTTAATATTTTGCATAACTCTTCCATTGTCTTAAAATCATCAACAAGATAATCATATCTCTTGATTAATTCCGGATCATTATCTTCTAAAATTTTAGTTACATCTGTATATGTCATTCTTTCATTAGTCTTTATTACAGATTCAACTATTTCGTGGTCTACAACTTTACCATTATGATCAATTTCCATTATGCATGATAAAGTTAATCTGTCTACTCTAGGATTTAAAGAACATATTCCATTTGATAATTTCTTAGGAAGCATTGGAATAACTCTGTCTATCAAATAAACTGATGTAGCTCTCTTCAATGCTTCTTTATCAAGAGGATTATTTTCGCGTACATAATGGGATACATCTGCAATATGAACACCTAATTTATAATTTCCATTAGGTAATCTTTCAATTGAAACAGCATCATCAAGATCCTTTGCATCTTCACCGTCTATTGTTACCATTCTTACGTCTCTTAAATCTCTTCTTCCTTTGTATTCACTTTCATCAATTTCCTCGGAAATACCTTCTGCATATTTTAACACTTTTGCACTAAAATCTTCAGGAAGTCCTAATTTCTTTATTATTATAAGAATATCTATTCCTCTGTCGCCTTTTCTTCCTAATACTTCTGTTACAACACCTTCCGGTTTTCTGTTTCCTTCTGGCCACTTAGTTATTTTGACTGTAACAACATCCCCATCCTGTGCTCCATTTCTGTCTTTTTTAGGGATATAGATATCTCTTGATATTCTTGTATCTTCAGAAACAACGAATCCAAAATTCTTAGAATCTTCATAAATTCCAACTACAGTAGTTGTGTTTCTTTCAACGATTTTTACAATTTCTCCTTCTCTTTTTCTTGTATTTGTATCTTCTCTTGTAACTTTAACTGCTATTTTATCTCCATTAATAGCTCCATTCATACAGTTACTTGGAATAAACACATCTTTTTCGCCTTCATCTTCTGGAATTAAAAAACCAAAGCCTTTAGCGTGAGCCTGCAATGTTCCTACAATTAAATTTTCATCTGAATCACTGTGATTATTGCTTCCATCAGCAATTACAAACCTATCTTTTTTAGTTCTCATAATGAGACCTTCACGTTCCATAACTCTTAATGTCTTTTTAAAAGCATTATATTCATTTGGTTTTATATCAAACACAGCCACTAATTCTTCAATTCCCATAGGACTATAAGCAGGTTCTTTCATAAAACTTACTAATGTTTGTTTTATTCCCATAATAACTTCCTCCATTATACAATATACTATATTATATTACTTTATACCTATATACTACCACATTAATAATATACAATGTATATTTTATCTGACAATATTATTAGTATTGACACATATTTCTTATTTTATTTAATTAATAAACTAGACTTGTGCAGTAAATAGGAAAAATTTACTATACTAGTCCTAATTTGGAAATAGTGGACTTTAAACTTATCCCGTTATCTGCACATTCATGTGCAAATGCAACTATTTTTACCAAATAGTTGTTTCGGAAGTGTAATATTACATCTCCAATATTTTTAAATTTATATAATTTACCATATTTAATTCTGAAAAGCTCAAGAAAAGTATATGTTAGAAATATCATACTCCAATACCTATGTATTGATTCTAAGGATTGTATTTGAAATTCATCAAAACCAAGAGCAGTTTTATGATATCTATAGCTTACTTCAATATCCCATCGCTTTTCGTAATATGAAATTATAGTTCTATCATCAAGTGATACATCAGTACTTATAATAAATGATGGTTTATCAGATAAATCCTGTTTATTCCAACTTATAAGTACAACAGCATTTTCTATATCATTGAGTTTTCCTTCATATCTATAAACATAGTACTTGTTATTACTAGCGGTAACTACACTAGTTTCATTACTTTTAATGTATGAAGAAAACTTTCCAACATTAGTTTTAATACCAGCTGGATAGATAACTCTGTTAGATTTTATTCTACCAATAGTATGACAACCATTTATTAAACCGTGAAGCAAAATTTTTGCTGAAGTATACCATGAATCAACCAGCAAATAATTGATTTTAGTTGCTGGAGT
>JAEWQX010000061.1 GCA_023399035.1 Bacillota bacterium
ATATAAATCATGTAGGTATAAGGTCACTTTATAATGGAATACCTATATTTGATCCATCGAGAAATCCTAATATAGATAATATCGATTATACAATGAAGCTGCAGATTGGTGCAGATTCAAAGGAAACCATGATGATAAGGATTGATCCTATGAACATTTCAATAATAGGTCTTGCTGATTCAACTCTTGCAACTCAGGAAGGATCAAGAAGTTCAATAGATGATGTGCGAAATACAATAGACATTATTTCAAGGAGGAGAATTTTAATAAGCAATACTCAAAGCAGATTAAAAGAAATTATTGATAATCAGAATATAATGCTAGAAGATTTATATAATGCAAAATCTAAAGTGGAAAATAAGGATATACCAATAAGCGAGCTTAAGAAAAACTTTAATTCAAGCAGCAGGTACAGCCATAATGTAATTCCACTTACGAAAGAAAAAAAGGTTAATTAAACTAAGAAAAATATCTATGCATGTAACAAGGGAGTTATGTTTCATATAATAAGAAATATAGCTTCTTTGTTTTATGCTGGATAAAAAACAGAAAAATTAGCTGAAGTGTAATTGTATAATTTATTATTTTTAAAATAGGATATATCAAAAAATCATATGGTTAAGATGTGGCATGGGTAATTAAATACTGTTTATTAGATCTATATGAATAGATAAACAATTATATATAAAAATTAATAAGAGAGTGTGATGATTATGGGAAGCGGAAAAAATCAGATATTAATATTAAAGGGAAACATAGTGTTTACAGAGGAAAGCAGCAGGTTTACTGTTTTCGAAAATTCATACTTAATTTCTGAAGGAAACTATATTGTAGGCACATTTAAAAAACTTCCCGAAGAATATAAAAATATTGAAGTTAAAGATTATGGTGATAAACTGATAATTCCAGGTTTTGTTGATCTTCATGTACATGCTCCTCAGTATTCTTTGTGTGGGCTTGGATATGACAAGACACTGCTTGAATGGCTTAATAATTATACATTTAAAGAAGAATCAAAATTTAAAGATATATCTTATGCAGAAAAAGTTTATGGAGATTTTGTTCAGGATTTATATGAAAATGGTACAACACGTTCTGTAATATTTGGAACAATACACGTAAAATCTACAGGTATTCTTATGGAACTTTTGAGCAGAAGAGGTCTGTCTGCATATGTAGGAAAGGTAAACATGGATATTAATTCACCAGAATATCTTGTTGAAACTACTGAGGAATCTATTAAAGAAACAGCAAAATGGATTGATGAATTTAAGTATAAATATGATAATGTTAAGCCTATAATAACACCAAGATTTGTTCCAAGCTGTAGCAGCAGGCTTTTAGGAAGTTTAGGATATATAGCAGCAGCAAATGACCTTCCTGTACAATCACATTTAAGTGAAAACATTTCTGAAATTCAATGGGTTAAAGAGCTGTATCCAGAGTGTAGAAGTTATGGACATGTTTATGATATATTTGGACTTTTTGGACGAACGAATACAGTTATGGCACACTGCATTCATTTAAGTGAGGATGACTTAAAGAGGATTAAGAAAAATAATGTATTTATTGCCCATTGCCCAAATTCTAATGTGAATATTTCTAGTGGTGTTGCTCAGATAAACAGACTTATGAATGATGATTTCAATGTAGGGCTTGGTTCAGACCTTGCAGGAGGAGAAAAGTTAAGCATGTTTTCTAACATTGCAGATGCAGTGAAACTTTCTAAAATAAGAGCTATGGATTATAAAGATGGGAGCAGAGCTTTAAGCAGTTCAGAAGGATTTTATCTTGCAACTAAAGGGGGAGGAAAATTCTTTGGTAAGGTAGGAAGCTTCGAAGAAGGATATGAACTTGATGCTCTTGTCATTGATGATAAAAATCTGTGGAAATATTATGATGGAACAATGGAAGAAAGGATGGAAAAATTAATTTATTTGGGAACTTCGCAAAATATAGCAGCAAGGTACTGCTGTGGCAGAGAAATATAGAGAATAAGTGATAGAATTAAAAGCATTTCTGAGTTGATTCAGAAATGCTTTGGCTTGGAAAGGAAACAGACATTTCTATTGACTGTATTTTATTACAAGATTATACTTATATTAAAATATTTTAGCATAATAAAAAAGACAGTGAGGTCTTATTCTATTTTTAATGGAATAAGGCTTTTTTAGTTTCTGTATAAATATTAGAGCAGCAAGTTTGATGGAGGTATTGAAAATGGATAAAACAATCATGTGGAAAGAAAATACTAATCTGAAAAATAAAAAGGAAATTAAAAATGAAGATTTTTATGGAATTTATATTGACGATGAAGCAATAAATTATCATAAAAGTTTTGCGGAATATTCTGAAACTAAACTTCATTGTCTGAAAAACTATTCAAAGAAGATAGGAGTAAAAAATGTCTTTGTAAAAGATGAATCTTCAAGATTTGGGCTCAATGCTTTTAAGGTTCTTGGAGCATCATTTGCCATAGGAAAATATATAGCTAAAAGCATTAACAAGGATATTTCAGAAGTAACTTTTGATTATCTGAAATCTGGTGAGTGGAAAAAGATTTTAGGAGATATAACACTTGTTTCAACAACAGATGGTAATCATGGACGTGGAGTTGCATGGACTGCAAAACAGTTAAATGTTCCATGTAGAATTTATATGCCAAAAGGAAGTACACTTAATCGTTTAAAGAATATTACTGATTTAGGTGCATATGGAGAGATAACAGAATTCAACTATGATGAAACTGTAAGACTTGTAAATAAAATGGCAAAGGAAAATGGATGGACAATTGTTCAGGATACTGCATGGGAAGGATATGAAGATATTCCAACATGGATAATGAAAGGATATTCAACTCTTGCAAAGGAAGTCATAAAACAAATTGGAAACAATATTCCCACTCATATATTCCTTCAGGCTGGCGTTGGTGCATTTGCAGGAGTTATGGCAAGTGTATTTACTGAAACATATCTTGAAAAAGCACCAAAGATTATTGTAGTTGAACCCAAAAATGCAGCATGTTTCTACGAATCAGCGCTAAATAATAAATGTACTGCTGTGGGAGGGGATTTGAAGACTATTATGTGTGGACTTGCATGTGGTGAGCCTAATCCTCTTGGATACGATATTTTAAGCAGGTATAGTGATATGTTCTTAAGTGTAAGTGATGAAATGACCAAAAGAGGAATGAAAATTTTGAATAAACCTATAAATGATGATGTAAAGATAATTTCCGGAGAATCCGGAGCAGTAGGAATGGGAGTTCTTGATGAAATAATGACAAATCCTGAATATGATGATTTGAAGAATAATCTACAGTTAAATGATGATTCAAATATTCTTATAATATCAACAGAAGGTAATACAGATCCAGATGTTTATAAATCTATTATTGAAGAAAATAAATAAATTGAGAGTGATGAAGCAATAATAGCATCACATAGATTGAATGTATATTAAATTACTAGACTTGTGCAGTAAATAGGAAAAATTTAAGATACTAGTCCTAATTTGGAAATAGTGGACTTTAAACTTATCCCGTTATCTGCACATTCATGTGCAAATGCAACTATTTTTACCAAATAGT
>JAEWQX010000062.1 GCA_023399035.1 Bacillota bacterium
ATAACAATACAGTTTTACAATAATTTATAAAATCGTTAACTTTATTAAGCTTCTTTTCTTTCATTATAAATAGTTATACCTAATGTAAGAGCAAGTCCGCCCCATAAAACTGTTGCACCAACTCCAAATAGTATCAATGATATTGTACTCATCATCTTCACCACTCTTTCAAAAATATATTTTATTCTTCTATCTTCTTTTCTCTCCAAGGCCTCTTTGTGATAAGTAAGGAACCTATAATTCCTAGTGCTATAACTGACCATCCATATAAGAATAATGCTGACAGAGGATATCCTCCATAAGGAGACTTAACTTCTCCAAGGAAGCTTTGTACTAACATGAATATTAGTATTGCAGGTGTTAGGAATTTTATTACAATATCCCACCAGCTTCCTATTTTGAAATAAGATACCTCGTTAGTATGTTCTCTGATTGTCTTAGGTTTTATTATCCATCCTATTAATACAACTTCTAATAATCCTACAACTACAATTCCGTAATTATTTATGAAATTATCTATTATATCAAGAAGATATAATCCTGCTCCTGTAGCATATAATGTACTTACAACGAATCCTATGATACATATTCCTGTAACAACTTTTTCTCTCTTCCATCCAAATTTATCTCTGAATGGTGCTGCAACTGCTTCTGTTAGGGATACTGATGAAGTTACACCAGCAAATAAAAGACAAAGGAAAAATAAAATTCCTAAAACTGTACCTATAGTACCCATTTCAGTAAATACTGCTGGGAATACTACGAACGCTAGTCCAACACCACTTGATACTACTTCTGACATTGGTACACCTTGAGCATTTGCCATAAATCCTAAGATTCCAAAAACAGCAATTGCTGATAAAAATTCAAATCCACAGTTTGCAAATGCAGTCATAAATGCACTGTTATTTATATCTGTTTTCTTTGGCAGATAACTTGAATAAGTCATCATTATTCCCATTGCAAGACTTAAAGAAAAGAATACTTGTCCATAAGCTGCCACCCATACTTTAGGCTGCATAACCATTGACCAGTCAGGTGTAAATAATGTGTTTAATCCTACTACTGCACCTTCTAAAGTTACTGATCTTATAGCAATTATAATCATTATTGTAATAAGTGTTGGTAGTAATATTTTATTTGCTTTTTCTATTCCACCCTTGATTCCTTTATAGCATATAAACCAGTTTACAATCCATATTAAGCTTATTCCTATAAGTATAGGCCACACCATTCCTCCAAAGTTAAATGGCGAATCTGTAAGTTTTAAAAAGCTGTTATGGAAAAATCCATTTGAATCTGATCCCCAGCTCTTCTTGAAGCTGAAACCAAAATAATTAACTGCCCAGCTTAATATCATTGAATAATAAGATAAAATTATGAATGCACTTATTGTAGGCCACCATCCAAGCCATTCCCATTTTTTATTTGCTCTTGCTATTGCAAGTGGTGTTGAACCTTTGAATTTATGTCCCATACCGTATTCCAATATTAATAAAGGTATACCTGCTGTAAAAATAGCAAAGAAATAAGGTATTAAAAACGCTCCTCCTCCATTTGTATATGCTACATACGGAAATCTCCATATATTACCTAATCCCACAGCCGATCCAACTGCTGCAAGTATAAACCCTAGCTTGGACCCCCATTGTTCTCTTTTTTCTTCCATAAATAACTTCCTCCTGTCGTTCTATATTGGGCTACTTTTTCCTCCGTTTTAATAATAAATATATAATATTATAATTTAATAATTATTTCAAGGTTTTATTGTTGAATATTATCCTTTTTCTTTATATTTTTATCACATTATCATTATATACTGTTTTAATTAATAAATATATTAATTTACAAATCTTATGTATATTTTTTATTAATAATTTGGCATAAAAAAACTGCAGATATGATCTCCACAGTTTTTTCTAATATATATAATTGGTACTATATATATTTGCTTATGATTTTTATTTTTCTTTCTTCTTTATCAACTCCAATAATATCCTTTCCATTATCAATATAATCATTAATAATGTGCAGCGATTCATCAGATATTAATTCTCCTGGACATACAAGTGGTATTCCCGGAGGATATGGAGTAATAAAATCTTTTGATATTTTACCTCTACTTTTATCTATTCCAACAGTTTCATAAGGCAAGACAAAAGCTTCATGAGGTTCTAAAATCTTTTCTGGAATCACGCTTTCGTAAGCTGCTGCATATGCTGAATCGCTGATTGCATTTAAATCAAGTTCTAATAAAGCATTATATATCTTTCTAAAATCTTCATCATTAAAGAACGGCGAAAGTATAAATACTACTCCCTGTGAAAAACTCATTTCACATTGAATTTTCTTCTCCCTGAAATAATCTAGGAGTTTATGACCGCTATACCCTTTAGGAAGTACGATCACATATCTGCTTTTATCAACATCGTATTCTCCGTATTTTTTAATATCGCTCTGAGATAAAATCTTAACTTTCCCAAGACTGTTTATTTTATTCTTCCAATCTTCTGATTTATCAATAAGTATCTCGTAATCTCTTTCTCCATACCTGTCCATATAATATCTTGCATAATCCAACGATGCCATTATGAGATATGATGGCGATGTAGTCATGAATACTCTTAAGTAAAACTCGAAATCAGCATTTTCATCATTGACTGTCATATATGAGCCCTGAGTCAATGCCGGAAGTGTTTTATGTGCACTTAAAACAACATAATCTCCAATATGCGCCATACTTTTAGGAAGCTTTTTAGTTATGCCAAGGTGTGCACCATGAGCACAATCAAGTATTATCTTTAATCCCCTGCTTTTTAAATCATATATTATATCTTCAATATCATAAGTTATTCCAAAATAATTAGGATAAGTTAAAATTATTCCCTTAGGACTGCTGCAATTATCAAAAGCCTTGTATATATTTTTTCTGTCAGGCGGCATAAAGATTCCATTTTCATAATCTATAACAGGTTCTATATAGGAGATTTTTAACTTTCTTAAAATAGCTGCATTATAAATAGACTTGTGACAGTTCCTTTCAACTATAACTTCATCACCTTCACTAAAACATGCAAAAACTGCACTCAAATTACCACCAGAACTTCCATTGACTAAGAAATACGCTCTTTTAGATTTATATGTTCTCGCCAGAAGCTTCTGGGCATCATCAATAATACCTTCTGGACAGTGAAGATTATCTAATGGATCTACTTCTGTAATATCAAGTTTCCCCATTCTATTCATAAACTCTCTCCCTAAGCTGTCCACTTCAAACCCAAGGCCGCATTTGTTTCCAGGCATGGATAACATTAAATTTTTCTCATTATGATACTTGAATAACTCTTCTAGTAATGGTGCCTTCAAAACAATTCCCCTTTCTAATATACTACTTGTACTGCTGAACTTTTAAAAACCTTTTTAGCAGATTCTAAAATATCTTTTACTGTAATTTCATCCATTTTATATAGTCCGTCCATATATATGTTGTAATCTCCAAACATTGAATCATATGTTGCAAGTTCCTTTGCTAAAACAATACTCTGTTCTTCCCTGAACAATCTTTTTAATTTAGAGCTTTTTATTAATTTTTTCAATTGTATATCATCTATAAATACATCATTTGAATTTATATCTTTTACTAATTTCATAACAAGATTAACTGCTTTATCCACATTTTCTTTAGATGTAGTAAATGTTATCTTATACATCTTAAGATAATTTTCATGAGCAACCCTTGTAAGCACATCATAAACCAATGAATTTTTAGTTCTCAGAGTATCAAACAGCATAGAATTGATGCCTTCTCCAAAATATTGATTAAAAATTCTGAAAGCATTTAATTCTTTATCAGTTAACTTATCTATAGGAAAAATAATTTGAACTCTTGCATTTTTAACTCCATCTCTTTTTTCATAAAATATCTTATTCTCATCTATTTTTTCGTATTCATTATCATTACATTTGAATATTTTTCTTTGTGATTTTGATTCCCATACTCCAAAATACTTTTCTAATATATTAATGATTTCATTGTAATCAATAGATGATACAACTGCAACAGATGTATTTTCCGGGAAATAATTTTCTTCATAAAAATCTCGTATATCTTTAACTGTAAGTTGATTCAGACTTTCTTTTGTGCCTATTATGGGATGCTTTATTCTTCTGGTATTAAATATATTATAAAACAATTTATCTTCACAGAATTGTTCTACTTCTTCATCCCATTCTTCAAGTTCTTCCTTTATAACTTCCATCTCATCTTTAAATCCCTGATCATCAAAAACTGAATTTAATAGTATATCTGAAAATAATTCTATCCCCTTTTCCAAATCTTCATTCAGCAGACTTCCATAGTAAATTACATATGGATAATTTGTCATTGCATTCTGAAAACCAAAAATACTGCTCAATTCTTCATTTATCTGTGCTTCGCTTCTATTTTTTGTTTTCTTATAAACCATATGTTCAACTGCATGTGCAATCCCTTTCTTATTATCTTCCATTCCTGCACCAGCATTAATTGATATACAGATTGATGTTAATTCACTTTCACTATGCTTATATATCAGTTTTAAATTATTCTTTAATACAAGTTCCTTCAACTTAGTCACTCCTTTTAATCTTATAATATCAAAAAGTATAGCAGCGTAAATATACGCTGCTATACTTTTTATTCGTTATCAACTGCTTTTAAGGCTATTGCACATTCAATTCTCTTCTTCTGCATCTTACATCCTATTTCATATGGAATATTCATATCACCATTGAAATTAACATTGTTAGCCTGACATCCTCCACTACAGTAGAATCTTGCCCAGCATTCTTTACATTTTGGCTTATTATATATGTGAGCCTTCTTAAATGTTTTTGCTAAGTCACTGTTAAATGTATCTTCGTATATATCGCCTAATTTATATTCTTCTTTTCCTACAAACTGATGACATGGATAAACTTCACCTTGAGGAGTTATAGCAACATATTCAAATCCAGCTCCACATCCTGAAATTCTCTTATAAACGCAAGGTCCACCTTGAAGATCTATGTTAAAGTGATAGAACTTAAATTCATCTCCTTCCTTCTTTCTTCTCTTCATTTCATGATAAAGCTTATCATAGTTATCAAAAATTGTTGGAAGGTCTTCTTCTCTTATTGAAAGAGCATGCTTATCTTCTAAAACAACTGGCTCTATTGATAATTCCCTGAATCCTTCATTAACCATAGCCATAACATCTTCATAGAAATCTGTATTATCTCTAGTGAAAGTTCCTCTTACATAATAAGTCTTGCCTGGAGTTCTTCTCTTTATCATTTCTTTAATATTTGGAATAATATCATCATAAGAACCGCTCTTGTCTATTTTTATTCTTACATTATCATTGACTTCTTTTCTTCCATCTAACGATAATATTATATTTCCCATTTCTTTATCCATATAATCCATCATTTCTGGAGTTAAAAGTGTTGCATTTGTAGTCATTGTAAATCTTATTCTCTTGCCCCACTTTTCTTCATTATCTCTTGCATATTTAATTATTTCCTTAATCTTGTCCATAATTAAAGTTGGTTCTCCACCAAATAAATCTATTTCAATATTTCTTCTTGGACCGCTTCTCTTTATAACGTAATCTATTGCCTTTTTAGCTGTTTCAACGCTCATGACACCACCATGTCCATGATATTCTCCTTCATCTGCAAAACAATATTTACATCTTAAATTACATCCATGAATTACATTTAAGCAGATAGCCTTGATGTAATCTCTGTCATCCATAGAACTGTGAGCTATTTCTTCATATTGATCTTCTGAGTAAAGAATTCCATCTTCAGCTAATTCCTGAATTTCATCATATGCCTCTGAAAGTTCTTCTTCATCATACTTTTTCTTAAGTCTTTCTAATACTTCTTTTTTAGGCTGTAACTTATTATCATCTAATATATCATAAACTAATTCATCTACTACATGAACAGCTCCAGTGTTTACATCTAAAACAAAATAGTTATCATCCTGTTTAAACTTATGTATTAATGCCATTTTCAAATTCCTCCTGAATATTAAATATATCTATATATAAAAATCGCCAAGACGACTATTAATTGCTTATTTTTCTTTAAATAAAGCAAGCAGTAACTTTTCAGTTACTGCTCTTAAAAATTAGTTTTCGCATTCTAAGTTTGCAACTGTGCAAGAAGTCTTACAAGCTGATTGACAAGAGTTTGCGCATTCTTTACAGCCTGGTTTGCATAAACTGTTTTTTATGTTTGGATTGTTGATTGTTTTTATATGCTTCATTTATAAAAGCCCTCCATTCAATTTTTCTCCAATTATTATACCATTGTTAGGACAAATTCTCAATGGTTAATAATAATTGTATAATCAAAGCAGTTTTCATCACTTTAGATTATATATCTATATTTAAAATATTATTACTATATTTTCAAATTTATTATAAGTAATTAATCTATAATCTAAATCACTCCACACATTTTAGTATATTATTAGTCAACTCAATGAATAAATATAATTTATATTAAATTAGTGAGTATGTATAATTCCTCCAAAAATAAATGCTATTGCAATAATTATTGCAATAGCATTTATTTTATAATGTAATTACTCTATTTAACAGTTCGTTATTTCTCTTTATAAATTCATCCATTTCATCTGCTTCTAATTCCTTATTTGCTATCTTTGCAAGATCTAGTATATGTTCACAGATAAATTTAACATCTTCTTTTTTAGAATCATCTTTTGAAACTTCGACAAGTTTCTTTACAAGAGGGTTATTATTATTAACTACAAGTGTCTCTTCTTCCTTAAACATTCCCATTGAACCCATACCTGCCTGAGCATACATCTTGCTCATTTCAGCCATTCTTCTTGATTCTTCTGATACAAGAATCATAGCTGAAGTCTTTTCATTTTTCAGTCCTTCAACAGACAGCTTAGTCACCTTATCTCCTAGTGCATTCTTAAATACATCTTCTATTTCTTTATTGAAGTTCTTCTGAGCCTCATCATTTTCATCAGTTTTACTTCCCAATGTATCTGAAATATCAGAGTCAATTCTCTTAAACTTAACTCCATTTTCATGCATTTCTAAGAATGTAATAAAGTGATCATCTAATGTACAATCTAAAATAAGTGCATCAAGGTCATATTCCTTGAACATCTTTATATATTGAGACTGCTGCTTTTCATCATTTGAATAATATACTTTATTTTCATGTTTTTCTTTATTTGCTTCAAGGTAATCTTTTAATGTTACAAATTCACCTTTTAGATTCTTAAAGATTATTATATCCTTAATCTTCTCATAGAATTTTTCATCCCTTAAGCATCCATATTTAATGAATATCTGAATATCAGGCCAGAATTTATTAAATTCTTCTCTGCTGTTTTTAAATAAGTCTACTAATTTATCCGCAACCTTCTTAATTATATGATTAGAAATCTTAGCTACATCTCTGTCATTTTGAAG
>JAEWQX010000066.1 GCA_023399035.1 Bacillota bacterium
TAGCAGTTATCTACAAATATTATTACATCTTTTCTAACTTCTCTTATATGTGAAATAACTTCAGCAATTTGAGAAACTAGGAAAGACTTTCTTGAAGCATATCCTGTACTTCTTTGAATATGTATAAGCTTTATGCTTTTATCATTTCTTAAAGCTTCTTTTATTGCATCAAATCTGAATCTGCCTTCTTCATCTAAATCTATAACTTCTGTTGATATTCCATATTCATCAAGTGATCCAGGATTTTTCTTTTCAGATAATCCTAATACTCCAAGTAGTGTATCATAAGGCATTCCAGAAACGCATAGTATTTTATCTCCAGGTCTTGTATTACCTGCAATAGCACATCCTATGGCATGAGTACCGCTTACTATATGAGGTCTTACAAGTCCTGCTTCAGTATTAAATATTCTAGCATATACTCTGTCAAGGGCATCTTTCCCCATATCATCTAATCCATATCCTGTTGTGTTAGTGAAGTGAGCATCACTTATCTTTTCTTCCTGGAATGCATTTAATACCTTAAGCTGATTATATTCTCTTATTTCATCATAATCATTAAATTGCTCTTTAATATCATCAATAGCCTGTCTATACAATTTAAAAGTATTGTCATCTATATTGTAATGTTTTCTTAAAAATTCTTCTGTTTTGTTTAACATATTTGATTTTTCTCCTCCAAGTTACTTTAAAAGCACATATTTGATACTTTTACATCTATTATAACTCTACTTTTTTCTTATGTCATCAACAACTTTAGAATGCTATTCTGCAATAAATACATCATGGTTAAGGGTGAAATCATAATATATTTTCATATACAAATAAAAACACTGTAATTTTTTGTACAAAAATAAATAGGCATACAATGCCTATTTATAAGTTACTTCTCATTATTGGTAAAAGGTATTGGTTTTTCGGGTGTTATTGTTGAAATTGAATGTTTATATATTAACATCATATTCCCATCACATTCTAATATAACTGTAAAATTGTCAAATCCTTTCACAATCCCTTTTATCTGAAAACCATTTAATAAATGTATTGTTAGATTAGTTTTATTTTTTCTTGCGTTATTAAGGAAAATATCCTGAATGTTATTTACGCTTTTAGTGACCAAATACAACACCTCCCATATATTGCTATTGCACTATAATTATATTATAACCTTACTTATTTCTTATGTCACCAAGAACTTTATTTATAATTTCCTCATCAGTCAATACATCTTTGTCAAGGAATATGCAGCGTTTGTCACGTCTGAACCATGTTAATTGTCTTTTGGCATAATTTCTTGAGCCCTGCTTTATCATATTTACTGCATCTTCTAAGGAAATCTTACCTTCTAGATAATAAAGTATTTCTTTATAGCCAATACCCTGCATTGACTGCATATGGGAAGTATAACCCATTTCCTTAAGTTTTATACATTCATCTAACAATCCGTTTTCCATCATGATATCAACTCTTTTATTAATTCTCTCATAAAGTTTTTCACGGTTCATTGTAAGGACGTAATAATAAACATCATAATCGCTTTTATAAAAGTCTTCTCCTGCGTTATATGAGCTGAAAGGCTTTCCAGTAAGCTTATATACTTCTAAGGCTCTTATGACTCTCTTTCTGTTATTTGCGTGAATTTCCCTATAGCTTACAGGATCTATATCCTTGAGCATTTCATGTACATAATCGTTGCCTTTTTCTTCACATAATTTTTCAAGCTCTAATCTGTATTCATCATCTTTTTCTGCTTCAGTAAATGTCATGTTGCATGTTAATGAATTTATATAAAGCCCTGTGCCTCCAGCTATAATAGGAAATTTATTTTGAGAAATTATTTCTTTTATAGCTTTATCGCCATATTCTTTAAAATCTGCTACAGAAAAAGGTACATCAGGCTCTATTACATCAATTAAATGATGTTTTACACCATCCATTTCTTCTTCTGTAACCTTTGCAGACCCTATATCCATATATTTATATATCTGCATTGAATCAGCTGAAATTATTTCACCATTTAGTTCACTCGCAAGTTTTATAGAAAGCTCAGTCTTCCCTACAGCTGTAGGTCCACCAAGCACTAGTAATTTTTGTTTCATAAGTATATTCCTCTCCAGATTAAAAATAGTATTTTTAAGTACGTCTATATTTTTTATACTATTCGTTTAAACTTCTTATCTATATCAGTACTTGTAAACTTTATAATAACAGGCCTTCCATGAGGACAATGAAAAGGATCATCTATATATCTTAAATCTTCCACTAATTTAATCATTTCATTCATATTGAGCTCATCATTTCCTTTTATTGCAGATTTACAAGCCTTTGTTGCAATAGCATTATGCTTGACTTCTGTAGTTTTTCCATTTCCTAAATTCTTTAAATTATCAAGTATATCTAAGAAAAGCTTTTTAGGATTAAGCTTACCTAGAAAATATGGAACTTCTTTAAGTGCAACTGATGTGCCTCCAAATTCTTCTAGGATAAAACCAGCCTCACTGAATATTTCTTTATTTTCTTCAAAATATGAATAATCATCAGCTGTAAGGTCTATAACACATGGTACCATAAGAGGCTGAACTATTATATCACCAGACTCTATATCTTTTAAGTACTTTTCAAAATATATTTTTTCATGAGCAGCATGCTGGTCAATCATATATAGTGTACCCTTGTATTCACCTAAAATATATGTCTTGTTATACTGGCCTATTATTGTTATAGGAGGAAACTTTGCAGTACGCTCCTCAGTTTTTTCGCTAACAGGTCCTCTTGGATTATTTATATATTGTTGATTATTTATGGATTCTAAATCTTTATTATGTATATCTGAATCTGAATAATAATCAGCATTCATTTTTAATGAAGATGCATCTTTATCATTTATATTTTCCTTTATTATAGCAGGATCATAATTTATATCTGTATTTGAATTATTAATATCTAAACTGCTGTTTTCATTATTTTCTGAAGCTGTATTTATAGCATCTTCTTTAGGATTATAACTGAAATTATTATGACTTCTAAGATCTACTGGTATGCTCACAGTATTTTCATCTTTTTCATTCACCTGTAATGTATAGTCATTTGTTTCTTCTTTTTTTAATGGACTACCTCCTCCAGGATTAATAGGGCTTATTGAGTAATTATCAGCCTTTAAAGTGCCGCCACTTTTTAATATGGCTTTTGCTGCATTATTGGCTATTTTTACTTTTTCCTCTTCCTGTTTTATCTTAAAGGTGATTTCTTCAAAAGATGGCTGTATTGGCTCAGGATTTTTAGTTTCTTCTTCAATAGCAAAAGATTCAAAAACATCATTTTTTAATGAATTATGCACTGCTCCAAAAATCTTCTTAAAAATCATACGTTCATCATTAAACTTTATTTCTGCTTTTGTTGGATGGATATTCACATCTACATATTCAGGATAAATTTCAATGAACAATACAAAGAAGGGAAATTTATTAACTGTAGAAAATGACTTAAATGCCTGCTCTACAGCTACTGCAAGACTTTTATTCTTAATGTATCTTTTATTCACAAAAATGCTTTGATTATTTCTTGAGCCTCTTGCAATTTCTTCCCTGCCTATATAACCGTGGACTGTAACAAGGTCACTGCTGTCTTCAAAGTATAAAATGTTATCAGTTATTGATTTACCATAAATAGTTCTTAATGTATCCTTTATATCATTGTTCCCAAAGGTATGTATAACTTTTTTATGATTGTTAAACAGTTTAAAGCTTATGTCTGGATTGGCTAAGGCAATCCTTGTAATAATATCATTTATTAAAGAGCCTTCCTTTGAAACTGACTTTAAGAACTTCTTTCTTGCAGGTACATTAAAGAATAAATCTTTTACTTCTATTATTGTCCCTTTGTTAGTACCGCATTCAGTTACCTTACCGAATTTTCCTCCCTCTATATTTATTTCATATCCATATTCTGAATCTGCAATCTTTGATTTTAAATTCACTTTAGATACTGATGCAATTGAAGGAAGTGCTTCACCTCTAAATCCTAAAGTGTTTATGCTGTATATGTCTTCAGAATTTCTTATCTTGCTTGTTGCATGTGGCATAAAAGCTTTTTCTATATCATCCTTATATATGCCATCACCGTCATCTATAATTCTTATGAGAGATGTTCCTCCCTCTTCTATTTCAATAGTTATATTTTTAGATCCTGCATCTATAGAGTTTTCTACAAGTTCTTTTACAACTGAAGATGGCCTTTCTACCACTTCTCCTGCTGCAATCTTATTTGCAGTATCTTCATTTAATATGTTGATTCTTTTCATAAGTGTGACAATGCCCTCCTTTCACTCTATTCTAAGCATTATAACTTAATTAATGAAATTATAATAATACATGTATTATATAATACTTTGATGCTTAATAACAAATAAAAGCAGAATGATTATGTTTTATTTAACAAATCATTCTGCTTTTTAGTAAAAAAATTAATTGAAAGATAAGATCATCTTTTGAAGAAAAAGCCCGCTTTTATCTGATATGAATACTGGCCCTTCAGGTTCAAACCCAGCTTTTTTATAAAATTCAACTGTATCTATACGTGCATGCAGATATATGTATCTATAGTTTCTTTCTTTAGCTGTTTCTATATGTTTATTAAGCATATAAAGACCTATTCCCATATTGCTGTATTGTGTACTGACAGCAACATTAGATATTTTACCTATCTCACCATTACAATCAATACAGCTTAACCTTGAATATGAAATTATGTTATCATTTATTCTTCCTATTAAATGCAGGCTGAATTTATCGTACTCATCATAGGTGTATTTTTGAATTCTGCCGTAAGGTTTAAATAAAATATCATATCTAAAATCTATAACTTTGTTAAAAAGTGTATTTTTATAATCTATATATTCATATGTAATATTTAGCATATCACTCTTCCTTTCATATATTGCTACTATTATATTATAAATCATATCAATAAAAAGTATAGAAATAAGATATTAAGCAGCGGAATTTCAGCAAATCAGATAAAGATTCCAAGAGTAATAAGGGATAAAAAAGTAATAGAGTGTCTTTAAAAGTTATGAGAGAATGTTGTATCGTTTTTTATGTTTAATTTATATATTAAAAATGAGAGGTATATCTAGGGAGTTTTAATTATGACTAAACATAGAAAACACAGCCAGACTATAAAAGCATTGCAGAAACAAAGTGAAATAAATCTTTCTGGTAATTATTTGAGGGAAAAGAACTTAATTGATAGTCTTTCATGTAAAATCGAGGAAAAATTTTCATTAACCAATGTTATTCCTGCAAAAATCAATATTCCATATCCTAAAATACAGGTTAAAAGCAAAAATGAAAGATATGCAGATATTTTAAGTCGTGACTTCTGCAGCAGTGTTTCTGAATTAACTGCAGTAATGCAGTATACAAACCATGAAATTCGTTTTAAACAGAAATACTGTAAGGCTGCAAATATAATTCTATCTATTTCTAAGATTGAAATGATGCATATGCAGATGATTGGTGAGCTTATTGTGCTTTTGGGAGGAAGTATAAATTACAGTTACTTTAATAATGGTTCATATACTTGCTGGACGCCTGAGTATGTAGATTTAGGCACTAATTATGTTAATATGTTACTTTTGGATATAAATGATGAATATAAGGCTATACGTCAGTATGAAGAGCATATAAAGGCTATAGATGATAACTGCATTAAGGCTATTTTAGATCGTATCATAAAAGATGAAAAATATCATATTGAACTGCTTACAAGACTGCTTGATGATAAGAGCTATAAATATGATAAAGATTAATACAGCTTTATATAAAAAAATCAGGATGAATAGTTAATTTTCCATCCTGATTTTTTATATAAATATTAAATTAAAAATTTAAGTATAAATATCACTGCTATTACTATAGTTGTTATGCTTATGTCCTTTCTCTTGCCAGCGAACAGCTTTAATATTATATATGAAATTACTCCAAATACAATACCATCAGAAATGCTGTAAGAAAGAGGCATCATTATTATAGTAAAGAATGCTGGGATTGCTTCTGTATAGTCGCTTAAATCTATTTCTTTAATAGGTTCAATCATGAATAATCCTACAAGAACAAGTGCACAACATGTTACTGCTGATGTGATGCTTCCAAAAAGTGGTGCAAAGAATAATGATAATCCAAACATTATTGCTGTAGAAACAGCAGTAAGTCCTGTTCTTCCGCCTTCTGCAACACCAGATGCACTTTCAACAAATGTACTAACTGTACTTGTTCCTACACATGCACCAAAAGTTGTTCCTATTGCATCTGCAAATAATGCTTTTTTGATGTTTGGAACTTTTCCATTTTCATCAAGCATCTTTGCTTTTGTAGCAACTCCTACTAATGTACCAATAGTATCAAACATATCCATGAATAATAATGTAAATAATACAATAAGCATATCTACTGAGAATATATTATGCCATTCGAACTGGAATAATACAGATTTTATTGATGGAGGCATACTTACAATGCTTTGTGGCATTGGTGTTACTCCCATGAATACTCCAATAACTGCTGTAACTATCATTCCAATAAATAATGCACCTTTAGTTTTTCTAACAAGTAATACTCCAGTAATTAAAATACCTATAATAGCAAGTAATGCTGGACCGCTTGTTATATTACCTAAAGCAAGTATTGTACCGCCATCTTCTGGATGAACTACTATTCCTGCTCCTTCAAGTCCTATTAATGCAATAAATAAACCGATACCAACTGAAATAGCTTTCTTTATATTATCTGGAATTGAATCAACAATTGCTTCACGCACGTTAAATATAGTAAGTAGTATGAATATAAGTCCTTCTAAAAATACTGCTGTTAATGCAAATTGGAATGAATATCCCATACCAAGAACTACTGTATATGCAAAGAATGCATTTAATCCCATTCCTGGAGCTTGAGCAAATGGCAGCTTAGCATAAATACCCATAATAAGTGTTGCTACTATTGCTGAAAGGGCTGTTGCTGTAAATACTGCTCCGCTATCCATGCCTGATGCTGATAATATTGATGGATTAACAATAAGTATGTAAGCCATAGTCATAAAAGTAGTAATACCTGCAATTATTTCTGTCTTAACATTCGTATTCTTTTCGCTAATACCGAAATAATTATCTAGTGTTCCATTCTTTTTTAATAAGTTTTTCATCGTCTCACTCTTTCGTATATCAAATTGTTACTCAACTATAGTAAAATGTATTTAGACATTTTTTAAGTTATTTTTCGAATATTATATAATAATATTTAATATTTTTTCGTAAATATTAAAAATATCGTAATATAAAGAATTTAAAAAGGCTTAATGTTCGTATTATTTCACGAAAAAATTTACTAAAACTTCAGATATGAAAAATCAAACCTGGTATTACAAATTATTTATCACCTGTCAATTTATAAAGATAGTATATGTTTGTAAAAGCTATGACAAGATTCACAATAGCAACTGGATATGCGTTTATTATAAAGCCATAAATCGTAAACAATATGGACCCAATTAAATTAATAAATCGAAGTTTTATTATATTTTTCATAAACATGGAAATGCCGATCAATATAGAAGCAGCATATCCAACATACTCTATCCATGGAATATTAAACATAAATTCACCACTTTCAAAATTAAATTTTATATTTCTCTAATTTAGTGTGGCACATTTATGCAATCTTTATTATAGTTTATATTGGAAATTATATAACTGGCTCTTAATTTTATTCAAATAGGATGTGTGCTTTTCTGCTGTCCTGTTTCCATAAAAGCAGATCTTATCAATTTAACTTAAAGATCTGCTTTTTAATCATTTAAACTA
>JAEWQX010000067.1 GCA_023399035.1 Bacillota bacterium
CTTTATAGCTGATCCTTTTAAAAATAATGATGAAATAGAAGAAATGTTGAGTGTGCCAGTAATCGGGATGATACCGTATGAAAAGTAGAAGATTACTTAGTAATAGTTAAGAATGTATACTGCCTGGTTATAATTTAAAAAAATTGATATGGAGGATAAACATGATTCCAAAAATAATTCATTATTGCTGGTTTGGAAATGCAGAGAAGCCTGCAAAGGTAAAGGAATATATTGAGGATTGGAAGAAGAAGCTGCCTGATTTTCAATTCATGGAGTGGAATGAACAAAGATTCGATATAAATATTAATTCTTATGTTAATGAAGCTTATAAAAATAAGAAATATGCATTTGTTAGTGATGTGGCAAGGATGTATGCCCTATACAATTATGGAGGTATATATCTTGATACAGATATAGAAATTAAAAAAAATATTAAAGAAATAGTTACAGATGGAAATTGTATTTTAGGATTTGAAATGGGTGGAGCTAATATAATGACAGCTTTTATGGCATTCAATAAAGGTAATGAGATAACACAGAAAATGCTTGATTACTATAATAGCCATAAATTTGTTAATAGTGATGGCAGTTTTGATATTACACCTAATACAGCAATATTAACAAAAATATTAAAAGATAAAGGCGCGATTATGAATAATAAATTTCAATGCATTAATAATGAAATTAAAATTTATCCTGAAGAATATTTTAGTGCATTTGAAATGAGGTTTTACAGAGAAATTAGTACAGAAAACACATATACTGTACATCATTTTGATTCATCTTGGAAGCCTAAGTATGTAAGATTCAGATTTATAGTAAAAAAAATGATAATAAAAGTTGTTGGAGCAGACAGATATAAAAAAATATATACAGCCATAAAATCATGATCAACATTGATTGTGTAAAAAAACAAAATTATTTTATAAGGAAGATTTAAACATTATGCCGATAAAGAAAATCAATTTAAATATTTTTATGGGAATGTTCTTATCAATATTTCTAATATCATTCTATATAAGACAGCCAATATTAAAGGAAATATCAAGTCCTAATATTATATTTTTATTTCTCTTAATAATATTGTTTATGATAAATATTAGACATGTAGATATGAAAAAATTCATATATGTAACTATTATTTTTGGTTACATCTTTATTCAAGACTATATTATAAACGGAAATAGTATACAAACAATTATATGTAATATTGCCATGTATATAATTCCATTATATATTTTTTCTCTTGATTATGATGTTATTGATATAAAGGAAACTCTCAGGGTATTTACTATAATTATTAGTATTTTTACTATTGTTATCTTTATTATAGGATTAATAGATCCAGTAATAAATTTTGCAATAATGAGATTTATGGGAGAACATATTGTAACAGGATTACAAAGTAATATTATTGCCAATACATCTATAGCTTTATATAGATATACGTCTTTTTTGGGTCATTCACTATTTACCAAGGAGATATTTCTTTATTTTTATTTATTGAATGATGTGTATGAAAGAAGTTTTGGAGAACAGATATTAAACAAAAGTCTAGTTACAATACTAGCACTTGTTGGTGTTTTACTAACAGGAAGTAAAACTGGAACAATTTTGATGATAGTACTTCTGTTAATATCTCAAATAAATAATATAAAGAGAACAGTTACCATGCTCATTATACTATTAATAACATTTGAATGTGGATTCTTTGATGTAGTAATAAATAGATTTGACAAAGGTGATCTGACAACAGGAAGAGATGTTGCTTGGGAAAAAGTGGTGAATAGCGGATTTGAAATAGATAGAGTAATGTATGGTTATGGTGAACTTGTCAGTGACAAGCTTGGACAAGTAATAGAAGAGAAGTATGTGACTGCAGCATTAGAATATCCAGTGATAATTTTATCATTAAAGTATGGAATGATATGTACAGGATTAATTTTATTCCTAATATATTTATATCCAATTATGTATTTTTTGCGAAAGAAAAAGTTCTATATACTAATAATATTTATTGCCAAGCTCATAGATATAAATACCTATAACGGCTTGATATATAAAGCTGATAATATGATTTTATTTAGTATTTTTACTTACTTGCTTATGGGGGTATGCAGTTATGGAGAACAGAAAGAATAATATTAACAAAAAGATTTCTATTATTACACCAACGTATAATAGATGCAATTTATTGAAAAATTTATACAGAAGTCTGGTAAATCAGACAAATGATGATTTTAAATGGATAATAATCGATGATGGTTCCAAGGATAATACTAAGGAAATCATTAATTCATTTATTAGTGAAGGGTTAGTAGATATAACTTACATATATCAGGATAATGGCGGTAAACATAGGGCTTTAAACAGAGCCATTGAGATATGTGATACAGAATTATTCTTTATAGTTGATTCTGATGATATGCTTACACCTGAATCTATCGAAAAAGTTTTATCAATATATAATTCTATTTCTGACAAAAGTCAATTTTGCGGCTTAGCAGGACTGAGAATTGATTCTGATAATAAATCTAAAACTAACGATCTACCAGAGGATATTTTTGATGCTACAGCTTTGGAAGCCACTTATAAATATAGTTTATTTGGTGATAAGGCAGAAGTATTCTTTACAAATGTAATAAAGAATTATAGATTTCCAGAATTTAAAGGAGAAAATTACCTGACTGAAAATGTATTGTGGCATAAAATGGCTCAGGATGGGTATAAGATGAGATGGGTAAATGAAGGAATTTACTTATGTGATTATAGAAATGACGGACTAACAAAACATGCTTTTAGAAATGCAGCTTTAAACTGCCAGGGAGAATCTTATTATCATAATCAGGAATCAGAATTTAACATACCTTTTAAGTGGAAACTAAAGCATCAGGCAAATTATTTTAGATATGGACTTTTTCATACTAGGAATATAATCAAGTTATTTAATGAAAGCAGGAATAAAAAATTAGCACTTATTTCATTTCCAGTAGGAGTTTTAGCAGCAATATACACAAAAATAAAATTAAATATGAAATATGCATAATAACAATTAGTAGTTGAAGAGGAGGTGCTTTAATGTCAAGTGTATCTATAATAGTTCCTATATATAATGTAGAGAAATATTTACGAAAATGCATTGATTCCCTGATTAATCAGACGATGAAAGATGTTGAAATTATATTGGTAAATGATGGCTCGCCTGATAATAGCAGATCCATCTGTGAAGAGTATGCTGAAGCTGATAATAGAATTAAAGTCATAAATAAAAAAAATGGAGGACTGAGCTCAGCTAGAAATGCAGGACTTAAGGAAGCAAAGAGTGATTATATTTTATTTGTAGATAGTGATGACTGGATCAATATAAATATGATTGAAATATTATTTAAGGAAATGAAAAAGAATAATGCTGATATTGTGCAGTGCAGGTATGAAAATGTAATAGATGAATACATCGATGAAGGTATCGATAGAAATATTACTTCAAAAATTATAAGTAACATAGATGCATTAAGAAATCTATATAAAAATGATTCATATTTAGAAACTGTAGTAACTTGGAACAAGCTATATAAAAAGAGTTTATTTGATGGAATACAATTTCCAGAAGGTAAATTAA
>JAEWQX010000093.1 GCA_023399035.1 Bacillota bacterium
CTGCTAATAATAAACTCTTAGATAAAAATAAAATTGTATAATTCTATGTATGAAATATGCATAAAATGAATAACAATAAAGATATTCTACATTAAACATAAAAGAGAGCTGTCATTAATGATGGCTCTCTTTTGTCGAATATTGCATTATTATTTTTTATATTTCATTTAATAAAAAGTTAATATAAAATTAAGAAATATTAGATTTACAATAGTTTACATTGATACTTTATAATGATAACATTAAAATACAACCCATAATAAGGAGAAATACAATGAAAAGATTAATTAAGGGTATTTTTACTATAATATTAACAATGTGTTCTATTGTAGGAATAGAATCTGTTATGTTACTTAATATAACATGTGTAAAAACTTATGCTGAAACTAAAGAGGATACTCCAGCTCTTAAAAGTATTTATGTAAGTCAGGGCGATGATATTGATTTTTCAAAAGATATTCATAATTATATTGTAGATGTATCATCTGATGATGAAGATATTTTTATAAAAGCAAAGCCGGAAGATGAAAACTATGTTTTGAGAATAAATGGTGAATTAGTTTCGAAGGATGATAAGTATAAAAAGTTAGTAAATCTTAAGATGGGGAAGAATAAAGTCATAATTGAAGTGAGCAGTAGTAAGAAATTCATTGATGATAAATACTACGAGTCTTATTGTGAAGGTGAACATAAAGAGGATGAATCTGATATTTCAAAATATATTGTTTATGTATTTAGAGGCGGGGAAACTGCTGTATACCTTAAAAATATAACAATAGATCATAACAATATAGGTTTTACTTCAACTGATAATTACTATAATTTAGAGATAGACGATGATAATGAAGTTGCTGAGTTTCAATTTGAAAAATTCGATGAAGATGACACTATTCTAGTAAATAATAAAGTCTTAAATAATACAAGCTACTTGAAGATTAAATTTAAGGGCATTGGAAAATATACAGTTATTGTGGACATAATAGATAATGATACAAAAAGAAAAGGAACATATACTTTCAATATTTATTATGGAATTCCTGTTTCACCTAATGTTTCTGATTCAATAAATTCTGCTCTTAAACCTAACCAGTGGGTTATTGTAAATGGAAGATGGCAGTTAAATGATGCTTTAGGAAAGCCTCTAAGGAGTCAATGGTTTTATGACCCCAATTATAATTCCTATTTCTATTTTAATGGTCGTGGAAATATGAAAACAGGGTGGGTAAATATTGATGGTAACACATATTACCTAGGCAATAGTGGACAAATGCAGACAGGATGGGTGGAATATGAAGGTGAATGGTATTATCTCGATCATAATGGCGTTATGAGGACAGGCTGGGTTAAAGACAATGATAAATGGTATTATTTAAATGCTGATGGAAGCATGAAAACTGGGTGGTTTGTAGATAATAACCAATGGTACTTTTTGAGCAGAAGTGGAGAAATGAAAACAGGCTGGATGCTGGATAATAAAAAATGGTACTATTTTTCTGAAAGCGGGACTATGGAGACTGGCTGGTTAAAATATAATGATGAATGGTATTATTTAAATAACGATGGCAGCATGAAATCTGGAGAGTGGTTTAGTGAAAATGGAAAGTGGTACTATATAAATTATTCTGGAACCATGAGATGTGGCTGGCTTAATAAAGATGACAAGTTTTATTATTTTAATGAAGATGGAAGTATGAGAATAGATCCTATAGTACTTGATGGTTACTTATATGCATTTAATAAAGATGGATCTGTAGATTTTGAAAACAGTAGGAGTGTAAATTTATAAATATAAAGATAAGTTGAAAGACCTGTGTGAAATTATAAAGTCACACAGGCTTTTTCTTTTGAATTATACTTATAGGAAAATAATAAAGGTTAGTTTATTTTTAAAATAAAATATATAAAAAATATATATTTTGATGTAAAAAATAGTACTAAAGGTTCGATAATTATTATGTATAATATATTATAGTCGTTATTATGCATATATGTTTGTAAATATGCAGATTATACAAATTAATGTATTAATTCTTTAATGCATTATATAAATATTTATAATTGGGAGGACTATTGATGGGAGCAAAGTTTAGTTTCAAAAAGATTCTTTCATATCTGCTTATCTTTGTTATGGCTATTAGTTTTGTGCAAGTTAGACAAGCAACAACGGCAAGTGCAGCAACAATAGGAAACGGAGTTAATCAGGTTAAAGGATTAAAATTTCATATTGGAGATATAAATGGAGATGACATAATAATAGATAAAAAGCCTGGAAACAGCAGTCAGTATCTGATTAGTTCACTGCCTTATTCGAAAACTTATACACTAGAACCAGAATCAGGATATACTATTGAAAGTGTTACTAGTAATAAAGATGAATATATGAATATCGGATATAAATTAATGTCAGATAAAAGAAAGATGTATTTTATAAACTCAATAAAGAGTTACAATAATTTTGTACTTACAGTTACTATGAAAGATAACGATGGGAATAAAGAGACATATAATATCAATATTGAATTTGAAGCAAATTCATCATTAGAATTTAAAGAAATCTTAGTTACATTAGACAGCAATGACCCAGTTTCTCTTTCTTATGATGAGCAGGATAGTGATGGATATTTTTATTTACCTGATATTAAGTCAGATGTACAACAAGCTAAGTTTCAAGTTTTAGATAGTAATAATAAGTCTATGGATTTTAAGCTTAATAATAGTACAAATAAGACTTTAAAGTTAGTTGGTGGAGATAATACAGCAGAATTAACTATAACAAAAAATGGATTTTCAAAAAAGTATACTGTTATTATCACTAAAAAGGGTCAGGCTAAGCTGAAATCATTAAAACCATCTACAGGAAGCTTATCACCAGCATTTGATCCAGAAGTTACTGATTATACAATAACAGTACCTACTGGAACAACAAGCATAGCTTTCACACCAACAACAGTTGATAATTCTGCAACTGTAAAAGTAAAAAAAGTTATAGTTGCAAGTGGCAAAAAGAGTCAGGATATAAAGCTTGATGAAGGAGAAAATGAAATTCCTATTACTGTTACTACTAAAGATGGTGATACTACAGTCTATAATATAACAGTAACTCGTACAGAACAGTTTAGAAGTGCAAATCTTAAGAGTTTAAAATTAACTAGCGGAAGCTTATCACCTTCATTCAATAAAGAGGTGTATGAATATACTGCAATTGTAGATAATAAAGTTAGTTCAGTAGGGGTAATCCCAACAGCAGAAGATGCAAATGCAACAATAGAAGTTAATGGAAAGAAACTGCCAAGTGGAGCAACTTCTCCTTATATAAGCCTTGATGAAGGTGGAAATATAATTAATATAACTGTTACCGATACTAAAGGTAATGAAAATAATTATGTAATAATGATAACAAGAAAGTATTCTAAAAATAATGTAAACTTGAGCAGCCTTACAGTTACTGATGGAACATTTTCACCAAAGTTTGATCCAGAAACCTATGCATATAGTGTTAAAGTTCCAAGATATGTAGAAGAAGTAAGAATAAAGTTCGAAACACAAAATGAAAAGGCTAAGATTGAAGTTAATGGTGTTAAATATGAAAGTGGACAGCAGACTGATAAAATTAAGCTGGATTTAGGTGCAAATACAATAACAGTTAAAGTTATTGCAGAAGATAATAAATCAACAACAAATTATGTTTTAAGTATTATAAGAGATAAAGTTCAAGGTACAATAAATGACTGGGTTCTTGTAGGTGGAGAGTGGATGTTCTACAATGCTGAGGGAATTCCAGTAAAGAACCAATGGGTTAAATATGATAATCAATGGTATCATCTAGATGTTAACGGATATATGGACAAAGATGGATGGTTATTTGATGGTGGAGAGTGGTATTACCTTGATCCTAATGGAATAATGCTTCATGGATGGATAAAAGATACTGGATACTGGTATTACTTCAGGGAAAATGGTCCTATGGTTTCAAATTGTTGGACAATGTTAGATGGAAACTGGTATTTCTTCAATGAATATGGACAAATGCAGACGGGATGGACATTGTATAATGGCAAATGGTACTTCATGGATGACCATGGCGTTATGCAGAAGGGCTGGATAACTTATGATAAGAATAAATACTATCTAGATGATGATGGCTCTATGAGAAATGGATGGTTATACAATGGGAAAGTTTGGTACTATTTTGATTCATCAGGAAAAATGGTAACAGGCTGGCAGACTATAGGTAATAGAACTTACTATTTTGATTCTAAGGGAGCAATGAAGACAGGAATGTTATTCTTAGATGGAAGATGGATAAATCTTGATTCACTTTAAGAAATCTAGCTGAATTATATTCAATGATTTTTAACGTATACTTTTTTATAAATAAATGTTGTTAATAAGGTTTGTATAAAGATTTCAGCTATAGAAGCTGCTATTAGTAGATATATAAATATTTACATAATAGCAGCTTTTTATTTATTTTTGGGGAAAGTATGATTGCAAAAAACATATATAATCTTTTTAAGAAAACAGAAATACCTATTCTGAGAAGTATATTTTGTTTAAATTTACTTTACTGTAAATTTAACAATTGATTGTATAGTTATTAAATCAGGGATAAGACTTTTTTATAAATAAATGTTGTTATGATTATCAGATATAAGAATTATAAATACTAGATTATACAAGAATTAAAATATCAGATCAGGTTTCAAATTATAAATATTACATTAGCTTTTAAATTAAAGCGAAGTAAATAAAATTTTATTTTTAAAATTTCAGATTAACAACATTTAACTATAAAAAAGTTTTTATTATGAAATAATATATAAATAGGCGCTCTAATGAATATACAAAATGAAATAGAAATGAGTATGTTAAAGCAATTAGTGTATTTTTCTAGAGCAAACAGATGTAGATAATTCTTATAAAAAATAAATTATATTAATAGATTTTATATATAACTGAAAATATTATGTATAAAAACAATTTGAACTGATCAGTATAAGTGATATAATTAGAGTATTATTGGGAGGGATAGAACATGATAAGAAGAATACAGAAGACAGGAACACTAATACTATTAGCAGCAACAGTTTCAACATTGATTCCATGTGGAGTAATAAGAGCCGGAGCAGTGGAAAAATCAAATGAATCGGTTTTATCAGAAGGGATTATTAATGAAAGTTCCAATAAAAATATTGAGACATTAATAAATAAATCAAGATTAGCTGATGAAAATGAAGTGACAGATGAGCAGATAGCAGCAATAATAACGAGCTATTTATCTAAACAATATGCTGAAGGAAGCACAATAAATGTAGAGAAGCCTGTAAGTATTGGAGTAGAGATAACTGAATCAGAAGCAGCTCAGATTGCCAATAAACTTTGCAGCAATGATGATTTCGTGAAGAAGATGCTGATAAAAAAAGGCTATACTGAAGAGGCTATAAATGGAATGAGCAAAGAACAGTTTGAATATGCTAGGAAACAGGCAGCAGGAGAACTTGAAAAGTCCATTTTATCTATTGCAGGTGAAAAAGTTCCAGTATACCATTTTACAGTTAGCAAAGATGGGAAGATAATTGATAAAGGATTTTTTGTTGGAGGAAAACTTGGAGCTGCAATTATGCAGAGCAATGATGGAAAACCTATATATGTCTCAGGAAAAGAAATGGATGAGCTTAATAGTGCAGTTAAAGATAAAATTATATCAAAAATTAAGGACAGTATTGGAAAGTTAGTTGGAACAATAATTGAAAATACAGGTATAGGATCTGTAGTAGATGATGTGACTGATACTTTTGAAGATCTTGCAGATGCAATAGATGATTTAGCTGATTCAATTAAGGATAAAGCTGATGATATTGATGATGCTTGGGACAAGGTATTTGATAGATTTGATAATGATGAAGGCTGGGGCAGAAGAGACGGTTATACTTATTACTATGATGAAGATGGAATAAGCTTAAAAGGCGTTCAGAAGATTGATGGAAAGACTTATTATTTTAATAGAATTGATGGAGCAATGGAAACAGGATGGCAGATTGTTGATGGAAAGAGATGCTATTTTGATGAAAAGAGGGGATATCAGGTATTCTTACAATGGGTTAAAGATGGTGATGACTGGTATTTCTTAAGTAATGAAGGTCCAGTAAAAAAATCAGAGTGGGTAAATGATGGTGGAAAGAAATATTACCTAAAGAGTGATGGTAAGATGACAAAGGGATGGCTTAAGATCGATGATTACTGGTACTATTTCAATGAAAGTACTGGGGCGATGGAAACTTCTAAGTGGAAGTATTCTGAAGATAAATGGTACTATTTAAAAGAAGATGGAAAGGCAGCAAATGACTGGACTTATATTAACGGAAACTGGTACTATTTTAGAGAAAGTTCAGCTGCAATGGAGACAGGCTGGTTTAGAGCTGATGGAAGCTGGTATTATGCAGATTCTTCTGGAGCAATGAAGACAGGATGGGTATGGTCTGATGATGGATGGTACTATATGGATGATATTTCTGGAAAAATGAAGAAAAATGAATGGGTTTATAACAATGGAAGCTGGTACTATTTTAATATAAATGGAGTTATGGTTACAAAATCAAGATATATTGATGGTGTAAAATACAATTTTAATAGTGATGGAAGAATGGTTTAGGATTGGTATTTGATTTTAATCT
>JAEWQX010000068.1 GCA_023399035.1 Bacillota bacterium
TAGCTACTCCAGCGCAGTCTAATGCACCTCTAACGATATGGTATCTAACACCAGGAAGGTCCTTAACTCTTCCACCTCTTATAAGAACAACACTATGTTCTTGTAAGTTGTGACCTACTCCACCAATGTATGCAGTTACTTCGTATCCATTAGTTAATCTAACTCTGGCAATTTTTCTTAACGCTGAGTTAGGTTTCTTAGGAGTTGTTGTTTTAACTACTGTACATACTCCTCTTTTTTGTGGACACTCTTTAAGTGCTGGTGCAGTTGATTTAACTACAGTTGTTTTTCTGCCTTTTCTTACTAATTGGCTAATAGTTGGCATTTTTTCACCTCCTGAAATTTATTTATCTATTTTTTAATTAAGATAAAACTACTTTATGGTTAGTACATTAATATTTAATGTTCAACCTGATTATTTATATATAAATATTAAAAACTACATTAAGTCCTAATATATTATATCCGTTTTACACGAAAACAATCGTGTTGACATTAATTTATGTAATTTGATATCTTAAATCACACAAAATGTATTTTATCATTTATATATACACATGTCAACACAATTAAATTCTATTATTCTACAGTTTCAGTTGTAGTTTCTTCCACTACTTCTTCAACGTTATCTACCTTAAGATTTCTGTATCTCATCATACCAGTACCTGCAGGAATAAGTTTACCTATAATTACATTTTCTTTTAATCCAACTAGTGGGTCTACTTTTCCTTTGATAGCTGCTTCAGTTAATACTCTAGTTGTTTCTTGGAATGATGCTGCTGATAAGAAACTATCAGTTGCTAAGGCTGCCTTAGTAATACCTAATAAGGTTTCTTCACCCTTAGCTTCTTCTCCTCCAAATTCTCTAACTCTAGCATTTTCTTCTCTAAAGTCGAACATATCTATCATTGTTCCTGGTAATAAATCAGTATCTCCAGATTCAGTTACTTTAATCTTTCTAGTCATTTGTCTAACAACAACTTCTAGATGCTTATCGTTGATATCAACCCCTTGAAGTCTGTAAACTTTCTGAACTTCTGAAAGTAAGTATCTTCTTGCTCCATCAATTCCCTTGATACTCATGATATCATGTGGGTTAACAGAACCTTCTGTGATTTCATCCCCAGCTTCTATGTTATCTCCATCAGTTACTTTTAATCTTGAACCAAATGGGATATCGTAGCTGCGTTCTTCACCATCAGCTGTCATTACAACAACAGTTCTCTTCTTCTTAGTTTCTTCAATCTTAACTGTACCAGTTACTTCACTTACGATTGCAAGACCCTTTGGTTTTCTAGCTTCAAATAATTCTTCAACTCTAGGTAAACCTTGAGTGATATCCGCACCAGTGGCAACACCACCTGTATGGAATGTTCTCATTGTAAGCTGTGTTCCTGGTTCACCGATTGATTGTGCTGCTATAATACCAACAGCTTCACCAATATCAATCTTCTTAGCTGTTGCCATGTTCATACCATAACAGTGTGAACATACACCAACTTTACAGTTACATGTAAATACAGATCTGATTTTAACTTTCTTAATTCCTGCCGCTACAACTTTTTCAGCTATATATGGATCCATATAAGTGTTGTTTTCAACAATTACTTCACCATCTTCAGGATTAATTACATCTTCAGCAGTATATCTACCAATTAATCTTTCTTTTAATTCTTCAACAACTTCGTTGCCTTCTTTAATTTCGCTTACATATAAACCGTCATCTGTTCCACAATCTTCTTCTCTTACGATAACATCTTGAGAAACGTCAACAAGTCTTCTTGTTAAGTATCCTGAGTCGGCAGTCTTTAAGGCAGTATCGGCATTACCCTTTCTAGCACCATGCGTAGATGAGAAGTATTCTAGTACGTCTAGACCTTCTTTGAACGATGCTCTGATTGGTAATTCGATGATCTTACCAGATGGACTCGCCATAAGTCCTCTCATACCAGCAAGCTGTTTGATCTGTGACTTAGAACCTCTGGCTCCAGAGTCAGCCATCATGAATATTGGATTGAACTTATCCATGCTATCCATTAAGGCATCGGCAACATCTTCAGTTGTCTTAGTCCATTTTTCTATAACTCTTTCATATCTTTCATCATCTGATATGAAACCTCTCTTATACATCTTTTCGATCTTTTCAACAGTTTCATCTGCGTCTTTAAGTAACTCAAACTTTTCAGGTGGTACTTGGATATCAGATGTAGCTACTGTTACAGCTCCAATAGATGAATAATGATATCCTAATGCTTTTATGTTATCAAGCATTATAGAAGTTTTAACTGGACCATGCTTTAAGTAACATTTATCTATAATTTTTCCTAAAGACTTTTTAGTAACTAAGAAATCTATTTCTAAGTTGAACATTTCGTCTTCATTTTCTCTATCTACAAATCCTAAATTTTGAGGAATTGATTCATTGAATATAATTTTACCAACAGTAGTTTTGATAACTTTATGCTTAACTACTCCTTCAACTTCTCTGAACATTCTAACATTGATCTTAGCATGAACTGCAATAGCCTTACTTTCGTATGCCATTATAGCTTCATCCTTGCTTGAGAATGTCATTCCTTCACCCTTAGCTCCATCCTTATCCATTGTTAAGTAATAAGAACCAAGAACCATATCCTGTGTAGGTACACAAACTGGTTTACCATCTGAAGGCTTTAATATATTAGTAGCTGCAAGCATTAAGAATCTTGCTTCTGCTTGTGCTTCTACTGAAAGTGGAAG
>JAEWQX010000125.1 GCA_023399035.1 Bacillota bacterium
GATAAAACATCTGCCATATTCCTCCCTCATTTCAATATATTAATTTAGTAGTTTGTCTATATCTATTATTGTAAGAAGCTTATCTTCATAGTTTAATATACCTTTTATATAAGGCTGAGTCTTATCATTATCCTTATCTAATTTTTGTATATTTTTTTCATCTATATCAAAAACTTCTTCTACTTCATCAACAGATATACCTATTTCTTCATCTTCAACAGTCAATATTATTATATTGTTTTGTTCATTTCCATGATCTACGTCTAATAGAAGATTTAAATCCACAAGGGACTTTATACTTCCTCTTAAGTTTATTAATCCTTTAATATAAGCTGGAGCCTTTGGAACTCTTGTTATACTCATAATATCATTTATACCTTGAACTCTGTCTGTTTCCACTGCAAAGTGTTCATCACCTAATTTAAATACTACTATTTGCATTATTGTAACCCTCCTTTACCCATCATTATTAATTAACCATCATATATAATAAAGCTAGTCCATAATAAGTTAACAGTTAACTGTTCCAAATTAACTGTCAAATTTAAATCACTAACTGCTAACTCCTGTCTTTTTGACAATCACGTCATATAATACAGCTATACTTTATATTGTCATTCATCATAATAAAGTAACTGTAAACTGCTGATTATTAACTGTTAACTTAATAATTTCTAGCCTAATACTTTCTTAATAGCTTCTAAAACTCTTTCGGCTTGGAATGGCTTAACTATAAAGTCCTTAGCTCCTGCTCTTATAGCATCCATAACCATTGATTGTTGTCCCATTGCAGAACACATTATGATTTTTGCATTTGGGTCGAAAGCCTTTATCTGCTTAACTGCTTCAATACCATCCATATCTGGCATTGTTATATCCATTGTTACTACGTCTGGTTTTTCTTTCTTATACATATCCACAGCAACTAATCCATTGTTTGCTTCTCCTACAATTTCAAAATCATTCTTTTCTAAGATATCCTTTATCATCATTCTCATAAATGCTGCATCATCTACAATTAAAACTTTAGCCATATTTTTTTACCTCCAAAAATTAACTTATTCCTATTGATTTTAATATTTTTTCTAATGATCCCGGCATAGGGATATAATAAAAGTGTCCACCTATATTTTCTTCTGTATCATCCAAAAATATAGTTTCAATATCCAATATATATTCATCATATTGATTAGACTCTATAAAAGTAGTTGTAAGTATGGCACCTAACATGTCATATGCTACTGCCGGAACTGATGGTGCAATTGCAAGATTGGTAAGCTGTGCAATAGAATTCATGTACGAAGCAGAAATTATATTGGCAATCTCACATAAAACAGATTGTCCCATTTCACTATTGACATCAGTCTCGCTTCCTATTAATTTTCCTATTATCTTCTTTACAGTATCCTCTTCAAATACTAAAAGGATATTTCCCGCAATGTCTCCTAGAACCCTTACGACTGTGCCACAAACTTCAGATTCTCCAGTCGCTTCAACAACATCTTCTAATCTTACCACATTTACTGATGGCACAGACATATCTATCTTTTTATTCAATAACATTGAAAGCGCTGTTGCTGCATTTCCCGCACCTATATTCGACACTTCTTTTAACGCATCTAATTGTATCATACTTAAGCTTGAGTAGTCCATCAAATACCCCTCCCCTTAAAAGTATTTTTTATCCGATAGCTATCATCCGTAATACTCCCTCTTCTTCAAGTAGCAGATAACGGCTATACGCTTCTTTGAGATAAGTTAAACTAAATTCAGCTGCAGTATAAAACTACATTCTAAAAAGTTTCACCTTATAATAATGCTCCAATATCTAATATTAGTGTTACAAGTCCATTTCCTAGTATTGTTGCTCCTATGTACTGATCTAATCCCTTTAATGTCTTTCCTAAAGGTTTTATTACTATTTCCTGTTGTCCGCATAATGCATCGACAAGTAATCCGATTGTTTTGTCACCTACATTGACTATTATAACAAACTTCTTATCAGTTTTACCAGACTCTATATCTAAACTTTCGTTGAGTCTTACAAGCGGAATTACATCTTCTCTATAGACAATTACTTCCTTACCATTACTCTTCTTGATATTTTCTTCTTTGTAGTCAATAACTCTGTCAATGAATCCTAATGATATTGCAAGTGTTTCTTCTCCAACCTTAACAAGTAATGCCTGTATAATTTGAAGAGTAAGAGGAAGTTTTATAATAAACGTTGAACCTTTCCCCTCTTCACTTATTACATCAACAGTACCGCCAAGTGCTGAAATCTTCGTTTTAACAACATCCATTCCAACGCCTCTACCTGAAAGGTCTGTTACAACTTCATTGGTACTAAACCCTTGTGCAAATATTAAATTTCTAATATCAGCATCTGATAATCCTTCTGTATTTATTCCTTTTTGTTCAGCTTTTGCCTTTACCTTTGCAACATTTATTCCAGCACCATCATCAATTACTTTTATTAATGCTTTTGTACCTTCCTGAT
>JAEWQX010000077.1 GCA_023399035.1 Bacillota bacterium
ATAACATAAAATGCCAGAACCTTATTAACAGAAATAACTCTGTTAGCTTTAAGAAGAGTCTTAACTATAAAAACCATGTCTTCTCCATATTTTCTCTTTGTATCAAAGAAAATATCATTATCTTTAATTACAGAAGTCTTGTATATACCACTTCTCATTCCTATAGTTATTTCATCTGAAAGCTGCTTTAAAGCTGCCTCCCTTCCAGTAATAAAATCGCTAAGGTATTTAGTTCTATTTTTTACCAATACATTTCCTTCTGCATCAACTTCACTATAATCACAAAAAACCACATCACACTTTGTTGTGTCTGCCTTTTTAGTCATTAATTCTATAAATTCTGAATCTATGTAATCATCTGAATCTAAAAAAGTTATATATTCTCCAACAGCTTGTTTTATGCCTTCGTTTCTTGCAACGCTGACACCTGAATTCTTTTGAGTAATTATTTTATAGTTTATATTAGAACCTTCAAGTAATGATTTAGCAATATCAATGCTTTTATCTTTTGATCCATCATCTATAAGCAGAAATTCAAAATCTCTACAGGTTTGATTCATAACAGATTTTATGCATTTTTCAATACAGGCTTCTACATTATAAACAGGAGTAATTATAGATACTTTTACCAACTTGTTCACTCCTTACGCATTTGTTATTTAAAATATATATTTAGAAATCTTGTAAGGATTTCATCTTTAATTGTTAACTGTCACTTCTTAATTATCAACTAATTAACTTCCACCTTAGAATTATACTAATATTAACTTCTATATGCAATATTTATGAACACTTCTTAAGTAAAACTTCACAAACTTGTATTGATGAATATTATTAATTATTCATTTGCGTGATTATGACATAGATCGTTCTTACTTTAGATACTTATTACTTAAATTATCCTATATATTTTTTAATTTCTTAATCTCTTTAGCATGCCATTGACGGTCTTCTTCTTTTGGAAGTTTCATATAATCTCCATATAGCTGAGTTAGAACTGCATCATAATTCCTTGGACCATAAAAGTAATTTCCTTCAAATTCAAGTTCTGTGAGCTCAAAATAATCATCTTTTTTGTAGATATACTCACTCCATACTGTATCTAAACCATATCCCATATATTTAGAATTCACATCATTCCATGAAACTAAAAAATCAAAAAATCTCTTCCTTCTTTTATAAGGAAACAACATTATTATAAACTTATAAAAAGCATGGGTAATCTTATTCTTAAAACTTAAATCATCTGGTATCTCTCTAATTCTTATAAAGCTTTTTAATATGTTATAGCTTAACATTCTCTGTAGTTTATATACATAGTTCTTTTTAGGAAGACTATCATAAGGAAAAACATCAATATATACTCCATTATGCATATCCCTATTTTCTGCTATTCCCTTTTCTATTAAGATGGTACCATTGTATCTTATCTTACATGGAACCTGATATATATCATATTGTTCATCTGTTTCAAAGGTCTGTAAAAATAAATGATCAGGTAATTCCTTCTTCGCAATTTCTATAAACTTTTCATAATCTTCTCTCATCATTCCGATATCCATATCGTCATCCCATGGTATGAATCCTTTATGTCTTACTGCTCCAAGAAGAGTTCCTGCATCTAAGAAATACTTAAGTCCATGTTTTTTACAGATGTTATGGACATCTTTTAATATGTCAACCATTAACATCTGAGCATCGCGCAGACTTAAATCTTCATAATCACTTTCAGTATGTTTAACTTTATCATTAACCATTGCTTTATCCTTTCTAAAATACAGCCATTAATTATTGTCTAATTTGATCTTTTCCCATAATACTTTTCTATAATACTTGGTTTATATAATATACATTTGCTTAAAATCAGATATTTTAATCTATCTTTCTCAATCCTATACATCTTGTATCTGCTCAGATCTTTTCTCACATTTTTATCTGAAATGAATTTATACATATCATCATATAATTCCTTTTTTGATGCGAATCCAATGAATATATTTACTATTGCTGCTGGTATCCTGCTTGTAATCATTGCTTTTTCCAAATCTCTATCATTAAATTTTTCTTTTAAATATTGTAGAGTTTCAACATTTGAATAGTATACATCAAGATAATTCAAGTTTATATTATTCATTGCAGATTCCCCCCATTTAACATAGTGAGCATAGATCTTTTTAATACAATAAACTTTCTCTGCATTCGCATATGACTTTACCATAAAAGATATATCTTCTGCAAACTTCCTATTTTCATCAAATTTTATATTATTATCTATCAAAAGTGAACGTTTAAATAAATTTGCCATTATGTGAGTATACGTTACTCCATAAATAAGACCAAGTGCAGCTTCTTTTCCTCTGACTGCACCTTCTTTTAAATCATTAATATTGTCTGTTATTAATTTTCCATTACTTTCTTCAAAAACATATGCTGAATATAGAACATCATAACTTTCTTTTGATGCTTTATTATAAAATTCCTTAAGCATATCTCTTTCTATGTAATCATCTGAATCTAAAAACATTATGTATTCACCTTTAGCTTCTTCAATACCAAGGTTTCTTGCTGAGCTCACTCCACCATTCTTCTTCCTTATTATCCTATAAACAACGTCTGAGTCCTTAAGATAATTATCTGCAAACTCACAGCTGTCATCAGGTGACCCGTCATCTACAAATAATACTTCAAAATCTTTAAAATTCTGATGTTTCAAAGATTCAAGCGTCCTTATGATTCTGTCCCGAACTTTGTATACAGGAACTACGACACTGATCTTACAATCCATAAAACTTCCTCGCTTTCACCTTCAATTCTCATATGAAATTAGATTATCATCTTATTTTAAATAAAAATCAAACTTTTCTTAATTTTAATCATTTTGTCAACTGAATTTATTATACCACAAAAAATAGATTAGCTATGGAATACAATCATTTTTCAACTATTTTTTTGATTAATGAATTGAATTAATAAGTTTAATTTAATTTGCCTGTCTACATTCCATACGGAAAAATATGCTATAATTCTTAATATAAATAAAAGGAGGATTATATTGTGAATACTAAAAAAATCATATGCAGATTATCATCTGTATTTTTACTTACTTCTGTCTTATTTGCACCTTTAAGTGCCTGTGCTGAAACTACTAATTCTTCAAATAAGCTTAATTATGCAAAAAGAACTCTAATATGGAGTGATGAATTTGAAGGAACCGAAATCAACAAAGACAACTGGACTTATGATATAGGCGTAGGTAATAATGGAAATAATAATGGCTGGGGAAATAATGAACTTCAATATTATACAGACAGAACTGATAATGCAAGAATTGAAGACGGAAATCTTGTTATTGAAGCTAAAAAAGAAAATTATAATGGCTGTGAATATACTTCAGCCAGACTTAAAACAAAAGGACTTCATGAATTTACATATGGAAGGATTGAAGCAAGAATAAAACTTCCACTTGAACAAGGTATGTGGCCTGCATTCTGGATGCTTGGAAGCAGTTTTACAGGTGATGATGCTTGGCCATATTGTGGTGAAATAGACATTATGGAGCATGTTAATAAAGAATCAGTTGTATCTGGTGCTCTGCACTGGGATAATAACGGTTCTCAGACTTTTGGAAAATCTCTTTATGATATTTCTCCAGATGACTATCATGTTTACGCTATTGAATGGACAAAAAATTATATAAAATGGTATGTTGATGATATTGAATTCTGTGCTGCTGATATATCTGATATTATCATACCAGGTCTTGAAAGAAACATAAAAAATAATGATGCATTCCATGAGCCATTCTTCATACTGCTTAACATGGCTGTAGGTGGAAACTGGCCTGGATCACCAGATGATTCTACTAACTTCCCTGCTAAAATGTATGTTGATTATGTAAGAGTCTACTCTGAAATTTAATAAACAATACATAAAAAAATGTTGGCAAAATTTATATACACTTTACATAAAGTATATATAAATTCATTACCAACATTTTTTTATAATAATTATAAAGATATATCTTTATCAGCTTTTAATTTTCAAAGCTTTTAACTATTAAATTATTTATCTGTAGTAACCCCGCCGACACCTTTCATAAACCATTTCTGAGCAATCAGGAATAATATAAGCAGCGGCAATACTGTGATTGTGCTTGCTGCCATTATTTCCGGCCATTTTATTCCGTATGCACCATCCTGTATGAAAAACTGTCTTATTCCTGCTGATATTAAGAATTTTTCAGGACTCTTTGTTATCAATGATGGATACATATATTCATTATAATAAGTAACAAAGCTTATTAAGATAAATGTTATAAATGTAGGCTTTGTTAGTGGAAACA
>JAEWQX010000186.1 GCA_023399035.1 Bacillota bacterium
CAGGAAATTCATATTGAGCAGCCATTTCACTGTGATTATGGAACAAATATAGAAGTGGGTGAAAACTTTTATTCAAATTATAACTGTATAATGCTCGATGTAGGAAAGATAACAATAGGTAAAAATGTAATGTTTGCGCCTAATGTATCTATATACACAGCAGGTCATCCTGTACATCCTGACTCAAGAAATTCAGGATATGAATATGGAATGCCAGTTACAATTGGTGATAATGTTTGGATTGGCGGAAGTGTTGTTATAAATCCTGGTGTTACTATTGGTAACAATGTTGTAATAGGGTCTGGAAGCGTTGTTACAAAGGATATACCTGATAATGTTATAGCAGTAGGAAATCCATGCAGGATTATTCGTGAAATAACCGAGGAAGACAGGAAATATTATTATAAAAATCTTGAATTTGATGTTGATGATTATAAATAAAATACGTTATAAAAAGCAGAAACGAATAAAGATTTCTGCTTTTCGTCTTGTACGAGCTTTAAATACTTATATTGATTTATATGTAATGAGGATTGGGAATGAAAAATTGGGAATATTTACAAAAATGTAAAAGAGTATTATAATATAAGAGAAGTGAAATATATGTTTAATTACTACCTCATAATTTGAATATATGCATTTGTAAAAGTGTAAAATCAAAATAGTATGTTAACATTACTGATAGGATAAAAAAGAGGTGTATTGCAAAATAAAGTTAAGATGTATTAAAGACAATTTCATTCAAATAAAATTTAAGTTGATGCTGATAATATAAATAATCAAAATAATACTTAAGGAAAGTACATTAGATTTAATATTAAAAACTAATGAATTTGGAAATGTATATATTGAGAATCGAAGTATAATTAACATAAAAGTATTGCACTTTGTTTTTCTGTAATATAAATATTATCACTTATCATGAAAATAAAATTTCAAATTTATAAAATTTAGGTATTGAATAAATTTAATAAAGAAAGAAGTAATAGAAATGGATGATATGTCAAAGTTTTTAAACATTAAAAACAAAAAAGAGCTTTTAAGAATTTATGAAATGAATGAAGGCAATGCAAAGGATGCTAAGGAAAAAAGCAAGTGGACTAGTTTAGCAGAAGATGTTAAAAATAAAATCAGCCAGCTTGAATCTTAAGAGATTTAAAGAAAAGATAAAGTACTGATTTATTTTATATATAAGTTACTTTGAGACTTTAAAATCTCAAATCAGCATCTATATGAATACTTTTTGTTTAAATGCATTTTAATAAAATCGAATATTGAAATATAATACTAGCAGCCATTTTAGATCTGCAACAGGTTTATGCTTTGATAAAGGTGCTGCTAAAGTTAAGGATTATTTTACAAGCTGTTATCAGTTTAAACTGATAGCAGCTTTTTATTCGTTCAGCATGTTTGCTGAGCTGGCAGGCTGAAAGTATTAAAGATAAGTAAAACCAAACAAGTTGAAAGACAAGAATGGTCTATTTTTCACATAACATTTTAATCTTCAGAATAATATACAGCGTGATGAAATTCAGAAAAGGAGTTTTTGTGATAATATAGAATATATGACAATTAATTAAAGATAGGATTAATAATAAAGTTAGGTGATTAATATTGAAAAATATAATATGTGAACGGAGAATATATGAAAATCATTTTAATACACATTCTCATTTATATGGACAGCTGATATTACCTATTAAGGGTAACTTGTATATAGAAACAGATAGCAGGCAGCTTGAACTGGATAATAAAAAGGTTTTTTTTCTTCCTCCTGACTGCATGCATATTTTTAAAGCAGATGAAAGTAATGAATTTTTAACATTAGATATAAATAAACAGATATTGAATAATGAAGATATGAAAAATCTTGCAGGTGGAAAAGAAATAGAATTTGATGAAAAGTGGAAGGCAATAAGATATTTACTATTGAATGAATGTAGTGAGAAAAATAATTCTAATGCCATAAATGATTTATTTAACTACTGCTATCATTTAATTGTAGAAAATACAATGTCAAAGTCTATAGAGTATATTAATGATCATTTTTATGAAACTATAGACTTAAAAACATTAGCAGATATAGAGCATTATAATATAAGTTATTATAGTGAATGGTTTAAAAATAATATGGGAGTAACTGTTACCGAATATATTAAGAATTTGAGAATTAAGAAAGCAAAAGAGTTATTATCAAATACAGGTTTATCAATTTTAGAAATAGCTCAAATGATTGGTTATGAACATAATTCCTCATTTACAAGAGTATTCAAAGAATTTGAACATATTTCTCCGGCTGAATTTAGAAAAAGATTATAAAAATAAGCTAAAAATATCTTGATTTCAGAAAAGAAGGTATGAGTGAATAAAGATATACTAAAAATAAAAGTAATAGTTGAGAGGAGTACATATTTGTTATGATAGATATACAAATTAGTCAGGAAATTAAAGAGGCATGTCCTAATACAGCATTAGGACTAATACAGGCAAAGATAAATGTAAATTCTAGCTCGGATTTTTTGATCAGCGAGATAGATGGATACTGCAGTTTTTTAAGAGAACAGTTAAAGCTTGAAGAATTAACATCTGACTTAAAAATTAAGGCTGCAAGGGAAGCTTATAAGGCTCTTGGAAAATCACCTAGTAAATATAGATTGTCAAGTGAAGCGCTTATTAGAAGAATACTTCAGGGAAAGGGAATTTATAGAGTAAATAATATTGTAGATATAAACAATCTAATTTCAATAAAATCAAAATTTCCAGTAGGTTCTTATGATGTGAATAATATTGATTCTCATATTGTCCTAAATAGAGCAGAGGAAGGAGCAAGGTATAAAGGTATAGGTAAAGACCTTTTAAATATAGAGTTCCTTCCTGTACTCACAGACAAAGCAGGTCATTTTGGAAGCCCCACAAGTGATTGTGAACGTGCTATGATAACAGAAGATGCAAAAGAAATATTAATGTGTATTTATTCTTTCAGTGGAGATAAGGAGCTTTATAGATATTTAAATGAAGCACAGGAACTTTTAGAAAAGTATGCTGATGGAAGTGACTTTGAAATTAATATAATAAGGTAGAATTATAGAAATGAGATAAGAGTCTAGTAAGAAAGTCTCTCAAGAACCTGAAAGACATCCTTTGTATTTTCACAAACGGATGTCCATACATATAAAAGCAGTAGGGATAATCATAGTTTTGCATTATTACTAATTTTTCTATATTCAGAAGGTGTGCAATTCATGTATTTTTTAAATATTTTTCCATAGTAGCTTACACTGTTGAATCCTGAATTTAAAGCAATATTGCTGATACTTTCTTTGCTATTTGTCAGTAATTTTAGAGAACTAGATATTCTATATTCTAATAAATATTCAAATGGAGTAGTTTTTAATATTCTTTGGAAACTACGGCAGCATTCGCTTTTGCTTATATTTGATTCAGATGCTATATTATCAAGAGTTATATTTTCAAAATAATGATTATGTATGAATTGAAGTCCTTTTTGTACACGTTCTTCATCATAGAAATTTGTTTTTTCAACAGTATCTATTTTATCTTTCATTTCTTTTAATATGCTTATCCATATAAGATTTAATTTGTTGATTATTTCCAACTCATACAAAAATAATTTTTCATGTGACAAATAAAAAATTTCATTCATAAATTCTAAAACTTCTTGCTGCCATTTTACACTTTTATTTAAGACTAGGTACTTAAAATTTGAACTGTTTAAAAGTGGTTCCACATATTTTTTATGTACAATAGACTCCCTGCGTCTGCCTATTATTATGGGATCAAAATTAATAGTGAACATTTGACAGTTTTCCTTAAAAGGCTTTATTTGATGAAGAATATTAGAATTGATTATAATTCCTTCACCAGGTTCTAATAATATTTCTTTTCCATCAATAAAAAATAATATCTTTTCATTTAAGACATATGAACATTGCAATTCATTGTGCCAGTGTAATCTTATATATCCCTCATCAAACAATTTAAAATCATCTGTGTAAACTACAATAGGCAAATCACATGTTCCATGTTTAGTTATTTCTTTTAAATTTTTATCTACATTTATTGTTGAAACCTGCATTTCTATCCCCTTATTTTACTTGCAATATAGTGTGAATTTATATTTACTTTGAGCTAATTAATTCTATTTAAATATTTTGCCTGCAAATTAAATTCTAGATATAGAAGTTTTGCAAACGTATATGATAGTTATAATTTTATAGTATATTTATTGGATTTTCTAGAAGTATTGTAATTATGTCAGCTAATATAGTTATAATATTGAGCAATATATTAGTTGTTAATATTGAATTTTAATTATAATATTGTTTATAGATAATTATATTATTAAAAATAAGGGGGATAAAATTTTTTATGAAAAACTCATCAAGATTAAAAGGGCTGTTTTTGGTAACGTTTGGAGCATTGCTTTGGGGTGTTTCTGGAACTGTAGCTCAATATTTATTTCAAGATGAAAACTTCACACCAGAGTGGCTTGTTGTTATAAGAATGCTGCTTTCAGGAATACTTCTATTAATATTAGGGATATTAAAAGGAGATAAAAATGTATTTAAAATATGGGAAACAAAAGAAAATGCAATTAAGCTTTTCTTATTTGGCATTTTAGGAATGCTTGGTGTACAATATACATATTTTGCAGCAATAAATCATGGAAATGCTGCTACTGCAACAATACTTCAATACTTATCACCAATAATAATTACTTTTTATCTATGTTTACATAACAAAAAACTTCCCACAGTGCAACAGATGATTTGCATAGGCATGGCTATGCTTGGAACATTTTTAATTATTACAAAGGGAAACATAAACAGTTTATCAATTTCTAAGCTTGCTGTTTTCTGGGGAATTGCATCTGCTTTTGCGTCTGCAGTATACATATTACAACCAGTATCTTTATTAAAAGAATATGGTTCAATATGCACTGTTGGATGGGGGATGTTAATTGGAGGAATTGCATTTAGTTTTATTAATTCACCATTTAATTGTACAGGCAATTGGTCAGTTAAATCTGTTTCAGCAGTTGTTTTTGTAGTGATATTTGGTACTCTTATTGCATTTTCATGCTACTTGGAAAGCCTTAAGTATATTGAACCTTATGAAGCCAGCATACTTGGTTGTGTAGAACCATTATCTGCAGCATTTCTTTCAATAATATTTTTAGATGTAATATTTACTCCAATACAATGGATAGGATCATTATGCATTATTACAACAATTTCAGTACTTTCACTTATTAAAAATAACAATGGGCAGACGTAAAATTGCGTCTGCTCATTATTATGAAATTTTTCAGACATATTATTTTGCTTTCTCAATGTTACACGACAGGCTATTTTACTGATTTTAATGGAGACTGATTATAAAAATAGTATTAGGGCAGGTGAAATAACAGCAAAGATACATCTTTCTCATTACTTACCAGCGGCAGCCTCCAACTCTGACACTCCAATTTTTGATTTTTTTGCAATACCTTTCATTTGAATATGCTGTATACTCCTTTTCTCTTCTTTCCCTCCTTTTTTGTATATCATTTATTGTCTTGATAGTAAGTTCTTTAGCAGTCATATATTTACTCCTCCTTACTAATTATTTATATTTAAATTTTCTCATAATTTATATAAAAATAAACATAAAAATGTTAATAATAGGTTATTTTTACATTAAGAAATGTTAATAGATAATTTGGAAGTGGCGGATATATGCCAGAAGATGTACGTGATGTAATGAATATTATGGAGAGTGGAAAGTGGAATATTGAATCAATAATTACTCATGAATTCGCATGGGAAGATTTATCTGAAGCAATTATCACTGCATCAGATGTTAATAATTCATTAAATGTGATCATCAAATATTAGGATAATTATAGATAGAAACTATAAGCCGATAACACATTAGTTGCAGCAGTTCAATTTACTGTTGACTCTCCCCTTAATGGAGATAATAAGATGAATTTATAAGGAAGGATGTGAAGCGTATGTACCGAATAGGTGAATTTTCTAAAATGACTAAAACAACAATCAAGACTTTGAGATACTATGATTCTGTAGGTTTATTAAAGCCAGAATATGTAGATGATTTTACTGGATACAGATTTTATACAACAAATCAGCTTGTTGAACTGCACAAGATACAATCATTTCGTCAGATAGGGTTATCTATTGATGAGATAAAAGCAATTTTAATGGGAAACAGTTTTCAATATATTTTAGAAAAAAGAAAAAAAGAAATAAAAGCAGAAATTGATTATGGTACTGAGCAGCTATCCCGAATTGAATTTATTTTATGTGGAAAGCAGGAGGAAATATTTATGAATTATCAAGCTATTATTAAAGAGTTGCCAGAGTGCATAGTTTATTCTAAAAAGATGACTGTACCTAATTATGATGCGTACTTTAATGTTATACCACAAATAGGCAAGAAGGTTATGGATAAATATCCGGATTTAAAATGTACAGTTCCAGAATATTGTTTTATATGCTATCTTGACGGTGAATATAAAGAAAGGGATATAAATATAGAGTTTTGTGAAGCAGTGGATGATATGAAAGATGATTTTGATGATATTAAATTCAAAAAAATTAAGAGTGTCACTGCAGTTTCAGTTATGCATAAAGGATCATATGCAGGATTATCATACGCGTATGCTTATGCTTTTGAATGGATAGAGAAAAATGGATATACAGTCATTGAAGCACCTAGAGAAAACTATATAGATGGCATCTGGAATAAAGAAAATGAAAGTGAATGGCTCACAGAATTACAGATACCAGTAATTAAAAAGTAAGATAATTATAAGGATCGTATTAAAGTATAATTTTATATTTTGATACGATTCTTTTTGTTGCATATATAAATAAAATATATTGATGAGGAATAAACACGATGAAATATTTAATATAAATCAATTAAAAATGGATAGGTATTTCTCATCAATCATTTTGTAGTTATTATAGGTATTATACTATGTTTCAAGAAAATAAGATTTAGGGAGAAAATTATACTTGGTTCAATTATAGTGTTATGCATATCATTAATTGGAAATGCAGTCTATTATGGAAACATATTTCACTTAATAACTTTTAGTATTATGCTAGTATTTGTAGTTGTTATATTTATAAAAAATAAGCAGGCAGCTGATACACCGAAAAAAGATATATATACAACAATGGCAGTACTTTTTATAGTGCTTGGAATATGGTATCCAGAATTCACTCATGTGAATATTGTACTCAGCCTGCTTTTTGCACCGTTAGGAATAGTACCATGTCCTACTTTATTGACTATAGGAGGAATTCTAAATTTATATCCTGGTAAGGTTAATAAAGGATTATTTATTTATACAATAATTTTAATCATTGTATATGGTGTTATTGGAACTTTTGTTTTTAAGGTGTATTATGATTTTTTATTGTTACTATTAGCTACTTTTTCTATATTAAATTTAAGGAGGATATGTTTAAAGAGATGAGCTAGTAAAGTGAGAAGTTTATTGGTGTGACGAATTGTTAAGTTGTGCTTGGATTTATAGGTGCAACGCTTAGAAAAGTAAATGAAAAAAAGTAAACCATTAGGAAAACATGTATAATTGAGAACTATTTTCTTCGCAACATGCTGCGAAAAACTAATAGGAAAAAATATTAAAATAGACTCAAAACAAGTTATAAAAAGGTATGTGGTTTTCGCAACTATCTGTGAAAAGTTTCTAGTAGAATTAAATTGAAATATATTATGTGTTCTGAACTAATTTGAGAGAAGATAACTAGATAAAAAATAATACAAAAACTATGGTGTAAAAATGGTGTATAATTTGATTTGAAATCTTTTTTTATAAAAAATAAGAATGACTTAAACTTAGTGCTTAAATCATTCTTATACAAATGGTGACCCATACGGATACTTAGCAGCAGATTTTATTGCCTTTTGTCAGACTATTAAAAAGCCTGTGAAGCTTGATGAGTACAAGCTTTGCAGGCTTTTTTATGTTGTTTCCAATTTTCTTACAGTTGGATAGATTTTTTCTTTTGGTCATCTTGGTGTCACCTTTTTAGTCATTTTATAAGATTGGAATGGCTATGCATAAGTATTCATTAGCGATATTTACAAGTTAATCATAGTTTGTTTAATGTAAATATATAACTTGTGCAAGTTAATGTATTGATGATATAATTTATATATTTCAAAGAAAAATCACAGAGATGGGCTGTGGTGGTTGTACGTTTTCCGCCTTGGGCTGTTAGAAATAATAGTCTAAGGGGGTGGTATTAGATGATTGCTGTAATATCAATAGTTTCAATAACAATTGTATCTATTCTATTAATTAATAGGGCATTTAGCAAGAAGACAAAATCTTGTGAGTTTTGTGTTGATATTAATATAAAAGGTTTTAAAATAGAGTTTAAAACAAATGAAAAGAACGCCCCATCTGACAAATAAGCGTTCTCTTTATAAATTAAAAATCAAAAAATCTAATAGCCCTAAAACTAAAAACGTTCTAGGATTAGCTTAGTAGTTCCCAGCTACTAAGCTTTTCTTATTTATATTATAACAGATATTATAAAAAAATAAACACAAATTTGTTTTGAAGTATAATTTATAAAAGTATTATAAACTTAGTTCAAATAATCTAAGAGAGGTGTCATATATGAAGTGGAGTGAAGTAAGATAATTATATCCTAACCAATTTATTAAATTTAAAATTGTAGAAAGTCATGAAGATGATAATATAGATATGTTGATGATGTTGCAGCAATAAAAGAAATAAAGGATGGACATGAAGCAATGAAAAAATTTACTAAATGCAAAAATGATCAGCTGGTATATAGAACTGTTAATTAAGAAATTATGAATAGATTAACAATAATAATTATGTTTAAAAATAATAAAAAGTAGGCTATAATTATAAAAAATAAAAGTAAATATGGTTAGCATTTACCGAGGAATAATATAAAAATCAAATATACAGAAAGTGGGAAATCTGTGAATAAATCAAATGATATAAAGCATGAAGATATGATAATGAAAAAAGCCATGGATACTTTTGCAGAAGAAGGGCTGAAGTTCTTTGGTATAGATAAAAAGGTTAAGGATGCAAGTTCGACAGAAATAGTAGTCCTTGAAGCAAAGAATCTTCATATGGATTATACATTTTTAATGG
>JAEWQX010000005.1 GCA_023399035.1 Bacillota bacterium
AATGAGAAAAGCCGATAGATATGAAAATACTCAATGTTTAGTGCAAGTAGGAAAGATAGCTGAAGATATATTCAGTGGTATTTGGTATGAATATGTAGTTGCTGATAGTGAAGATTTAGATGAAGCAAAAGAAAAATACACAGTATATTTAAGTGATACTGGTAAGTATGTAGATGCATCTGAAACATTAAATATGGTTTATTACGATGAAAATGGTGATAAGTTAACTATTGATACTTATGATGATTTAGAAGAAAATCATTTAAGTGTAGTTTTTGAAAAGGCATTAATGTTAGATCAAGAAAATATTTATAAATTATTGCTGATTAAAAATGACAGTCAAAGTGAAAAGACATATGAGAATGAAGTTAATGAAGCAAGTATAAGTACTGATGATTCATTAATTGGCATTTTAAAATACTTCCAAAGTAAAATTAAATATGGTGAAATTGTTCCATATATTCAAAAGATAAGTATGGAACAAGGAGAAAAAGAAGATGGAGCTTATATTCCTAAAAGTGTAGTTACTTGTGAAGCATATGATTTTGATGTTATTGATTTTCTTATAAATAATATTAAAGGTAATAATACAGCAAGAATCTCAGGAAATAATCTTTATACAATTGAAACAAACGATGATAAAGATAGTATAACAATGAAAAAGTATACTATGAAAAAGATTAAGGATAAAAAGATTTTTGATGGTAAAGAAAAGACTCTAGACAAGAGAGTTCTTGAACTTGATGAAAGCTTTGATTATATAGAAGATGAAGATATGCAGGATTATGATGTAGATGTACAAGGGAATATATGGATCCTTAATAAAGGAAAAATTCAAAAATTCGAAAACGGAAAGTTAGAAACAAAATATACAGTTGATAGAAGTATAGATAATATTTCTGTTTTTGCTGAAAACAGTTTAATTGCATGGAGCACTGAAAATGAAATATATTCAGTTGTTTCTCCACAGCCTGTTATAGAAGAAAAGCCTGAAGCTTCAGAAGAAGGTACTGAGTCTAAAGAAGAAGTTGAAATCATAAATGGATGGATCAAGAACACAGACGGAACTTGGTCATATACAAATGCTGATGGAACAAAAGCAGTAGGATGGTTAAAAGACAATAATACTTGGTATTATTTAAATGCAGAAGGTGTTATGCAGACTGGATGGATAAAGGATGGAAGCACATGGTACTACTTAAATTCATCAGGTGCAATGCAAACTGGATGGGTTAAAGATGGAGAACAATGGTATTACTTAAATGCATCTGGAGCAATGCATACAGGATGGCTAAAAGATACTAATGGAAAGTGGTACTATTTATATGATAACGGAGTTATGGCTCATAGTACAGTAATTGATGGTTATAAATTAGATGCAAGCGGAGCTTGGATAAATTAATAAGATAAATTTTTATAGCTGCTTTAGATGATTTTATTTGAAAGTCTATCTAAAGCAGCTTTGTTTTTTATAAGATTTATTATTTTCATAATAAGCAATATTAAAGTATATAGACTTTAGTTATGTAACTAAATATGTCTTTTCTTATGTAAAGTAGTTTATTATTGTGTGAACCTGGCTAATATTATATAATTTAAGATAGATTTAAAATGGAATTTGGCAATAAAGGTTGTGTAAAAATGGAATTAAAAGGATTTAATCAAAAGGATATAATTTTTTCATTAGATATAGGGACAAGGTCTATTATAGGTACAGTAGGGATAATAAAGGATAAAAAATTCCAGGTTGTATGTGAAAAATATATGGAACATGAAGAAAGAGCAATGGTTGATGGTCAGATACATGACATAACACTTGTGGCATCTGTTGTTCAAAAGGTGAAAAGCGCTATTGAAGAGGAAGTTGGAATTACATTAAATGAAGTTTCAATTGCAGCTGCGGGAAGATTTTTAAGAACTGTAAATTCTAAGGCTGAACTTGAAATAAATGAAGAAGATGAAATAGATAAGAAAGCCGTGAGAAGCTTAGAATTAAGTGCAGTTAAAAACGCAGAAGAAGAAATAAATACAATAACTGAAGGCAAGCTCTATTGTGTAGGGTATTCTGTCAAGAGCTTTTACTTAAATGGATTTCTTATTTCAAATCTTATAGGGCATAAGGGTGAAAAGATTGGAGCAGAAGTTATTGCTACATTCTTACCAAGATCAGTTGTCGATTCTTTATATTCAGTAATGAATAAAGTTAATTTAAAGGTAGTAAATCTTACATTAGAACCAATTGCTGCAATGGAAGCAGCAATACCTAAGAACTTAAGACTATTGAATATAGCATTAGTCGATATAGGTGCAGGAACATCGGATATTGCAATAAGCTCAAAAGAAACTATTTCAGCTTATGGAATGGTACCTATGGCTGGTGATGAAATAACTGAAACAATAGTGCAGGAATATTTAGTCGATTTTAATACAGCAGAAAGAATAAAAAGAGAAGTAGCAGTTAATTCAGAAATAAGCTATATTGATGTTCTTGGAATGGAAAACACAATATCATCAGAAAGTGTATTGAAGCTTGTAGGTAATATTGTAGATAAGACAGCAGATGAGATATCTAAAAAGATTCTCGAATTAAATGGGGACAAATCTCCTAGTGCAGTATTCCTTGTTGGGGGAGGGGCGCATACACCAGGCATGCTTGAATGTATAGCAGGAAAACTTAATCTTCCACCTCAGAGAATTGCAGTAAAGGATAGAAAGGCTGTAACTGAATGTATATCTGATAATGAGCTTGGTTCAGCAGGGGTGACTGTCCTTGGAATAGCTTTAGTAGCTATAAGGAGTCTTGGAAATGACTTTATTGATGTACAGCTTAATGGTGAGCCGATAAGCTTATTCAATTCACATAAACATACCATTATGGATGTGTTATTACAGGCGGGAATCAATCCATCACTTTTAATAAGCAAGAATGGAAAAAGTGTGAGATTTACATATAACGGATGTAAGAGAATTGTATTTGGTGAGTATGGAACAAATGCAAAGATACTCATAAATTCACAGGAAGCAGCTCTTGAGACAGAAGTTAATAGAGATGATAAAATAGAACTTGTTTATGCTCAGAATGGAAAGAATGCAGAACCTAAACTTTGTGATAATATAAGAAATATAGATTCTATATCAGTTTTTATTGATGAAGAAATAGTAAATTTAGATCCAGTAATACTTGCAAATGATAATATGCAAGAATTAGAATATATTATTCAAAATGGAGATGAAGTAAAAGTATTTCTTCCAACAAAAATTGAAGATTTAAAGAAATATGTAATTAAAGAAGATATTCAACTGATTAGTGGAGAAAATATATTAGAGGATTCATATGTAGTTAGTGAGGGAGAAAAACTCAGAAGATATTCTGAGAGTGATTCTGATAAACATTCAGATATAATTAATAATGAAAGTGATGAAGAAGAAATATCAGAACTTACAGCAGTAGATGAAGAATCAGGAGAAGGTATTGCAGAGAATACTGAAGATAATAAAATTGAAAACAGCATAAAGGCATATAAAGAAGAATTTCAAAGTATAAATGTAGTTATTAATGGGTCTCCTACATTAATGCAAGGGAAAAATGAGTATATAATAGTTGATATATTTGATTATATTGATTTTGACTTGACAGTTCCAAAGGGAAACATTAATCTTACTTTAAATGGAGAAAATTCACAATATACTGCGAAAATAAAAGATGGTGATGTTATTGAAGTTTTCTGGTCAGAATAGTTTATAGCATTTAGAGTTATATTACGGAGGGTATTTAATATGATAGATTTTAAAAAAGAAGCAGAAATTATCAAAGATGAATTGATAAGCATAAGAAGAGACTTACATGAACATCCTGAAACAGGATTTGAAGAAGTAAGAACTTCTGGAGTGATAAAGGAATTTTTATCAAAAAATAATATTCCATATATAGAAGTGGCTAAAACTGGTGTCTGTGGAATTATAAAAGGAACAAAAGAAGGCAACAATAAGACTATAGCATTAAGAGGAGATATTGATGCTCTTCCAATTCAGGATATGAAAACATGTGAATTTAAATCTAAAGTTCCTGGGAAAATGCATGCATGTGGCCACGATGCTCATACAACAATATTAATGGGCGCTGCAAAATTATTAAATGAACATAAAGATGAATTCAGTGGAACAGTAAAATTATTATTTGAACCAGCTGAAGAAACAACAGGAGGAGCACCTCACATGATAAAAGAAGGTGTTTTAGATGATCCAAATGTTGATTGTGTATTAGGACTTCATGTTGATGAAGAAACAGAATGTGGAACAATAAAAATAAAAAAGGGAGTAGTAAATGCGGCTTCAAATCCATACAGCATTAAAATAACAGGTCAGGGTGGACACGGTGCTTCACCACATACTACAGTAGATCCAGTAGTTATTGCAAGCCATATTGTAATAGCACTTCAGACTATTGTAAGCAGAGAAATAGCACCAGTAAATCCTGCAGTAGTTACTGTAGGAACAATTCATGCAGGTACAGCACAAAATATTATACCAGGTGAAGCTACAATAAGCGGTATGATAAGAACTATGACTAGAGAAGACAGAGCTTTTGCTGTTCAGAGACTTACTGAAATAGCAGAGGGAATAGCGTCTATGTCAAGAGCAAAAGCACAAGTTACAATAGATGAAAGCTATCCATGTCTTTACAATGAAGATACTTGTGTTGATTTATTGAAAGAAAGCGCAGAAAAAGTTTTAGGCAGAGAAAATGTTTTAGAACAGAAAAATCCTAAGATGGGAGTAGAAAGTTTTGCATATTTTGCAATGGAAAGACCAGCAGCATTTTATTTCTTAGGCTCTGGAAATAAAGCTAAACATACAGATGAACCTGCACACAGCAACTTATTTAATATAGATGAAGATTGTCTTCCAATTGGAGCTGCTATACAGGCTACTGCTGCATATAATTATTTGACAAAATAATTATAATTGACAATAGTACAAAAAAACTAGATAATGCTAAGAGGATAGACAAAAGAAAAGTTGAAAATTGATTTTCCTTATGAGTACTGCTTGTAGGGAGTTAAAAGCTGAAGGAAGAAATCTTCAAAGAATGTTTTGTGAAATGAATTTAAAATATCATGGAGAAATATCTGTATCGACTTTCAGCTGATATACAGTTTCAATTTTCAATTAATTTAGTAGGAGTGATTATGTTTGAGAATAGAAATAGGAGCAAACGAAGCAGGACAAAGACTTGATAAGTTTTTAAGAAAGTTATTAAAGGATGTACCTTTAAGCGCTATATTTAAAGCTTTAAGAAAAAAAGATATTAGAGTTAATGGCAAGAAACAAAATGAAAAATATTTTCTTGAAGAAGGCGACGTTGTAGAAATTAAGTATATACAAAGCAAAAAAGAAGATAAGACGAAGAAATTCATAAAAGTAGATCCTAAACGTATGAAGATATGTTTTGAAGATGAGAACATGGTAATAGTTGAAAAGTGGCCTGGAATACTTGTACATTCAGATTCAAGCGATAATAAGGAAGCTACTTTAACAGATTATGTACTTTGTTATTTAAATGACAAAGGTGATTATCTTCCAGAAAATGAAGTTACTTTTACACCAGCTGCATGTAACAGATTAGATAGAAATACATCTGGTATGATTATGTTTGGTAAGACTTTTGAAGGATTAAAATGTATAAATGAAGCAATAAGGGAAGATGAAGTAAAGAAATATTATTATACATTAACAAAGGGAAGAGCTAAGAGCGGATTATATGAAGGATATATAGTGAAGAATCCTGAGACTAATATATCAACAGTATATGATAAAGAAGTAAAGAATTCTAAGAAAATAGCAATGGATGTTAAAGTTGTTGAAACTAATGGTGCATATTCATTATTAGAAATCAACTTAATTACAGGAAGAAGCCATCAGATAAGAGCACATCTTGCTCATGCTGGAAATCCTATAATTGGGGATAATAAATATGGAGATAAGAAATTAAATTCATTCTTTGAAAGTAAGTATGGATTAAATTATCAATTCTTATATGCATATAAATTAAACTTTAGGAAGATAAAAGGTAAGCTTGGATATTTAGACAACAAGACTATAGCAGTAGCATTACCTCCATTATTTAAAAAAATAAAACAAGATGTATTTAAGGTTTCATTCAGATAGGAGGTAATCATGGAAGAGAAATCAGCCAATAGGGGCTTTTTAATTCTTTCAATAGCCGGGATAGCAAGTAAAATAATATCAGTATTTTATATTCCTCTTCTTCAAAGAATTTTAGGATTAAGTGGATATGGGATATACCAGAATTGTTATGAAGTATTTTTATTTGCATATGCAATAACTAATCTTGGAACACAGCCTGCAATAGCAAAGGTTGTAGCAGAACTTACTGCATTGGAGAAGCATGAGGATGCCATAAGGACATTAAAAATATCAAGAACGTTACTGGCACTTGTTGGTGGAGTAATATCAATAGTATTGATGATGTTTGCATTTCCTATAGGGAATCTTATAGGAAATCCTGAAGCATCTTATGGAATACTGCTCCTTGCACCAAGTATATTTATTACATCAATACTGTCTTCATACAGGGGATTTTTCCAAGGTAAGAGCAGTATGAATGCAATAGCTGTTTCTCAGGTTGTTGAGCAGATAATAAATATTCTTGTGAGTTTAACATGTGCATTTCTACTTGTTAAGATAAGTATTGCATATGGAAGCGCAGGGGGAACTATAGGTACCTCTGTAGGAGCTTTAGTGGCATGTCTTTACATGGTTTATGTATATGATAAAAAGAACTTTGAAGAAGAAGCTATAGAGGCTCAGGCAGCATCAAACAAAAAGAGGGTACGAAGCAAATCTATAATAAGAAAGCTTATTAGATATGGACTTCCAATAACACTTACTGCGGGGCTTCAGAATTTTGGAAGTCTTGTAGATATGGTTAATGTAAATAGCAGATTAGCTCATGCAGGATTTACTCTTCAAAAAGCTCAGGAACTATATGGGGTTTTAGGAAGATATAAAACATTATTATCTGTCCCTCTTATTATAGTGACTGCTTTAGGTACTACTGTACTTCCAGCAATAGCAGCAGCAATGGCATTGAAAAATAAAAAAGATATAAGAAAGAAAACAGGTTTTGCTTTCAGAGTCACATTTATAATAACAATTCCAGCAGCTGTTGGGCTTTCATGTCTTGCAAGTGAAGTATTTGAACTTCTTTATGGAACAAGTCAAGGATATGAACTTATGATGGTAGGTTCAATTGTCCTGGTAATCCAATCCGTAGTACAGATACAGACTACAATACTTCAAAGTATGAATAAGCTGTACTTTGTATTATTTACTTTTTCTTTAGGGATAGTTGCAAAGATAGTTGCTAATTTTATTCTTGTAGGAATACCAAGCATTAATATTTTAGGAGTAGTTGCAGGTAACTTCCTATGGTTCCTTATTCCTATGATATTGAATAGTATAGCCTTAAATAAGGCTCTTAGAGTAAGAATTGCATTTTTACCTAATATGATTAAGCCGTGTATATCATCATTAGCTATGGCAGGTGTGATATTTGCACTTAAGCAGCCTGCTGAGATAATTTTATCCATAACAAATGGTGGAAAAGTATTGAGTGGAGTGATGACATTAATAATGATAGCTATTGGCGGATGCATATATCTTTATCTTATGATTCTTATTGGAGGATTAAATAAAGAAGATCTTGATAGTATATCAGGAAAAATATACAGAGTTCTTCCAAGATTCCTGAGAAAAAGAATGAGATGATATCAATTGAAAGTTGAAAATCAATAGTTAAGGAAAAATAGCATAGCTATTTTCTAAAATAAATTATAAAAATAGAGGCATTCAATTAGAATGTCTCTATTTTATTCTGTTTCTCCAAAGCCTCCCAGATAAGCAAATATTGAAAAAGTTATTACCATTACTGCAAAGTTGTTTATCATAGGATAGTAGACAGAACAATACTTTGAAAAGATTGATACAGTAATGAACACTAGCACTGCTAGAAGAAGATAGATTATGATATTATATCCATTTATATTAATATCAATATGTTTCTTTACTTCATGAATATTTAGTAAAAAGCTTATGCTGCATGCAATACACATTGTAATGCTGTATCCAAATATATTTATGGAGTGGATTGAAGTAAATATATACAGGCATATTAATTCAGAAACAGCTTCTATAAGTGAATTTCTAAGTATAATACTCTGTCTATTCAAGCCATTTAGTATTCCAAACATGGTTAATGAAGTAAAAATTATTGGAGCAGATAAGGAAGAGAATCTTATATAATTTCCTAAATCATCTCGTCCAAAAAACATCTGTCCAAGGTTTACTGGAACAATATTGCATATTATTGCAGTTGCAAGACCAAGGAGAAATGCCAGTTTGATTACTTTTCGTATTCTTAATGAAGCTTCGTATTCTTTACCTTGATTTAAAGTCTGTGATAAATCAGGGATAATCAATGTATTTATAGTTGAAACTACAATCATTGGAATTGTAATTATGCACATTGCCATACCATTATACTTACCTATCATGCTCAATGCTTCAGAATAGTCAAATCCAGCAGAAATCAATCTTCTCGGTACTATTAAAGTGGCAAGTGTTCCAATAATATTGGTAAGGAAGCCATTTATGCAGAGAGGAATAGATATACATATTACGTCAAATAAAAGTTGTGAGCTGCTTTCTGGTTTTTCCAGTGAAGGAGGCATTTTTTTTATGGAATATCTATAATAAATATATAAGAAAAAAAGGCTTTGGAATTCTCCTATACATAAAGCAACTGTTGCAAGTGTAACCATAGACTCCAAAGACTGAGCTTGAGTCAAAAAAATAAGGATACTCACAGTTACAATCCTCATTGCTTTTTCAAATATATCTATAATAGCAGGGACAGTAATTCTTGAAGTGCCATAAAAATATCCTTTGAAGATGTTTGATATTGCAATACATACCATTGCGGGACATATTACTCTGATTGCACTGATTGTTCTTATATCATTCACGCCATACTTTCCTATAATAGGTGCAGATACAAATACAATTATTCCTATAAATAATGCCCATGTTACATTAAATATACTGACAACACGTATTGTTTTTGTAATATTATTATGTTCACCTTTCTGTGCATAAACTGCTGATATTTTTGATATGGATGCAACAATACCTGCAGACATAAGACATATAAATAAATTGTAAATAGGCATAACAAGGTTATATAGTCCCATGCCTTCGGGGCCTAATACTTTTGAAAGGTAAATTGAAAATATAAATCCTAATATACCAGTAGTTATATTAGAAACTGTTAACAAAAATGAATTCTTAAAAAAATTGTCCTGATCCAAAGTTACTCACTCCTTTGATTAATATTATGATTTATGACAAAGAAAAATTCTAAATATTATAAATGTAAATAAATTTCACCATTCAATAAGGTCTTATTTTACATATCTCAAAATATAATCTTAATGAGAAAGGATTTTAGCACGTATGTCTAATAAATATAGTGAGAGGTTTGGAATGAGGTGAGATATTGTGAAGCACTTTTTAAAGTTTGTGGTTATTTCCATAATTATTGTAGTTGCAGCATTTGCTCTTGTTGAGATATCTGATAAATATAAAGTGAATGTATTAAGGAATAATGTAACATGGAGCATTGATAATAAAAATTGCAAGGAGGCAGTTGATTTTGATAAAGATGAAGATGGAAATACATATGTTGCGTATAAAGACTGCATAAAAATTATTAGAGGAGAAGGAAGAGAAGATATACTGTTAAAGAATTCTTCCTTAAATATAGAAAATATACTGCTTTACAATAATAAAATTTATTATATCTCTGATGATAAATTATATGAATATGATATTTCTGGCAATGAAAATAAAGCTATCTTAGAGGACATCCCTTATAAAGGCAAAAATCTTGATAGGAAATTAATAGTAAAGGATTCAAAATTGCTACTTGCAATAGGAAGTGCCACAAATTCAGGGATTGCTGATAATGATGGGACATGTGATATAAATGAAATTCCATATGATTCAAGCCCTATAAACATTACGCTTGCAGGGAATAATTACGGTGAAAAGAATACAGGAGCATTTATGGCTTATGGTAATTCAAGCTTAAAGGGTCAGAAGATAGAGGCTAGAAAGTTAGCTAACAGTTCTATAGTGGAGATAGATATCAATAACAACAGCAATAACATGTCTTTATTTGCATGTGGAATAAGAAATATAACAGGATGGGATATTGATAGCGATAACAATCTTATCTGCATAGTTGGAGGAATGGAGGATACGGGAGACAGGCCAATAAAGAGAGACTTTGATTATTTATATAAAATAGAGAAAAATAACTGGTATGGATGGCCAGACTTTAGTGGAGGAGATCCAATTGATTCTCCTAGATTTAAGGGAGACAAGCCAATAGATAAGATAATAGAAAATCAGCCCAACAAAATAGTTTCAGGTCCGTTATATCAGTTTGATGATTTAAGTTCCATGAGATATCTTGCCATAGACAGCAGAGGCGACATTTTTGAAAAAGATACTGGTGTTTATTATGATAAAAATAAAAATATGATTTCTTTGATGAACAGGGATCTTGCTATAAGCAGGCTTCTAAAGCTGAAAGAAAACAGTGTTGTTAAAGGAATAAAAATAAAAGGGGATTCGGTATACATTCTTGACATCGGAATTGGATGTATCTATAAATTAAGCTGTAATGATGGGCGTATGTTATTTAATCTTCCTAGAAGTGTTATCATATTTATAATGATTTTACTTGGAATACTTGTATTTATATTTATGTACAAGTATAATTCAAGAAAATAAAATTTATATTTAGATGTATTTATATGGGCTTCAAAGAAAATAATAAATGAAATATATTTATAATGAAAAACTGCAGTGTTACTTAAACTACTGCAGCTTTTTTAGTTGTTGAGATTATTCACCATGGTATTAGTATCAAGATATATTTAGAGAGATAATTTAACATAATAATATATTCATTAATGGAACTCTGTTATTTAGGCAGGTAAATATGTTTATTTTAAAGTGTGTAAAAAAATGGTAAAATTAACTTGTGTTCATTAGGAAATCTATAATATTAAAAATAAAGGGTGAGAAGAATGGGAAAAACAATAATTATCAATTTAGAAAAGGTTAATATACATGGGGATATACTTGATGTTGGTGAGCAGAATCTTGGTGTAATATATAATCTTACAAAAGAAGCTCAGGAAGAAATGAGTCTGGATTATGTCAATGAGGAAACAAAAGTTGAATTAAAAAATTCCACTTATAATGCATGTACTTTTTTCTTTGAATTAAATAAGATATGGACAGCTATAGAAAAAGAAAATATTATCAAAGAAGTGTATAAATATATTAAAAGTGATGGGGAAATATTAGTATGGGATATTAATAAAGAAAGAGGAAAAGTATTTAATAATAAGATAAAAGTAATACTACCAAAAGGCAATATTAAAGAATTTACATTTAAGAACTTAAATGTTCTTACTTCATCAAATATAGAAGAAACAAAAAAAATTCTTGAAAAATACTTCAATATAGAAGAAACTAAAGCATGGGAAGATATTTTTTTTATAAGAGGAAAAAAATGCGAGACAAATGTAAAAGAAGAGGAGACAAATAAAAATGAAGGTTTTACTTACAGCGATTAACTCAAAGTATATACACAGCAATCTTGCCATAAGATACTTGAGAAGTTTTACAAAAGACTTAGATTATGAAGGAAAAATAAAGGAATTTACTATCAATGACAGGGAAGAAAGAATTCTTGAAGAAATAATGAGGGAAAAGCCTGATATAGTTGCTTTTTCAACATATATATGGAATGTTGAAATGATTTCAAGAATATCTAATCTGATAAAGAGAGTAGATTCAAAGATAGAGATTTTATATGGAGGTCCTGAAGTTTCATTTGATGCAAGAACGTATCTGAAAGAAAATGTGGGTGAATATGTAATTGAAGGAGAAGGAGAGAAAACATACAGGGATTTTATCTTATATAAGTTAGGTAAAATGGAATTAGAAGAGGTACGTGGTTTACATTATAAAATTAATGGTGAAGTATATTCTAATGAAAAAAGACCATTAATGAATATGGATGAAATAGTATTCCCTTATGAAGAAGATGAAGACTTGAGTAATAAAATAGTTTATTATGAAGCATCAAGGGGATGCCCGTTCAATTGTAAATACTGTCTTTCATCTACAAGTCATGGAGTTAGGTTCTTAGACATAGACAGAGTGCGCGAAGAACTTAAATATTTTATAGATAAGAAAGTGAGACTTGTGAAATTTGTTGATCGTACTTTTAACTGCAATCACAAATTTGCTATGGCAATATGGGAATACCTTATAGATGCAGATACAGAAACTCAGTTCCATTTTGAAATATCAGCAGATATATTAAAGGATGCTGAAATAAAGCTTCTTTCAAGAGCACCTGAAGGAAGATTCCAGTTTGAAGTTGGAGTACAGACTACAAATGATGATGTTCTTAGAAATATCAATAGATTTGTAAACTTCAGCGATATAAAAGAAAAAGTTGAAGAGCTTATGGCCATAAAGAATATAAAGCAGCATCTTGATCTTATTGCAGGACTTCCAGGTGAGGATTATAACTCATTTATTAAATCTTTCAATGATGTATATAGTATAAGACCGGAAGAAATACAGCTTGGATTCTTAAAGCTCCTTAAGGGTTCATCCATGAGAGAAGAAGCTGAAGTATATGGAATGGAGTTTTCACCATATCCACCATATGAAATTTTAAAGACTAACCTTGTGAGCTATGAAGAAATGCTTAAATTAAAAAAAGTTGAAGAAATGGTTGATAAGTATTATAATTCAGGGAAATTTAATTATATAATAAAATATTTTGAAAATAAATTTGATAGTCCGTTTGAGTTTTACTATGAATTAGGAATGTTTTTTGAGAATAAGGGATATTTTAATAAAAATATAGGAAACATAGAATATTATAAAGTATTTTTAGATTTTAACGATAAAATACTACAGGGCAACAATAAATTTTTGAATGAAATAGTTAAATTTAATTATTTGTTATATAATAAGAAAAGAGGGCTTCCAGACTTCTTAAGAAGTAGTATGCTTAAAGAAGAAGAAAAAGAAATCAAGGCAGCACTTAGAGAACAATATTCATTCAAGGAATATCATCTTGAAAAATTCAATATAGATTTAAATCAATATGTAAATGACGGAACAATAAAGGAAAATGAATCATATTACCTATTTGATAATTACGGTTCATATATAAATATTAATTTGTAAATAAAATTTAATGTAAATTTAATATATGCTGAAATATTAGTGAAATCAATAAATACATTAAATTTATATCTAGATAATTACATAGCTTGTATTCCTTTTAGGTTAAAATTGTTGAAAAATATACATACAGCGTGTATAATAAAACAAGTACAAAGTAATTAATACTATATAAAGTATTAATATATATTATTTTCTTTTTTACATTGAAGGCATTAAAGGTGGTGATATTTTGGCATTAGAAGCAATCGAAGAAATCAAACAAACTGAGGCTAAGGCTAAGGATATTGTTAAAAATGCAAATACTGAAGCCAAAGAACTTGTTCAAAGGGCTATAAGTCAAGCAAATGAGCAATATAATGACGTTTTAGCTAAAGCAAAAGAAAAAGCTGATAAGCTTATAAAAGAAGCAGTTGATATGGGTAAGAAAGAAGCAGAACCTATATTAGCAAAAGGCAGAAAAGAATCTGAAGATATATTAAATGTATCTGAAGAGAAAAAACTTAATGCTGTAAAATTAGTGGTTGAGAGGATAGTGAAAGTTCATGGCAATAGTTAAGATGAATAAATTCACTTTGTTAGCCTTTGAATCAAAAAAGGAAGCATTACTTGAAAAGCTACAAGGTTTTTCAAATGCAGAATTCATTGATCTTCAAGATGAAACACTTCAAGAAGATAATGAAATTCTTAAGGATTTAACTAAAGATGCAGTTGATTCCGATATAGCAAAGTGGGAAGAGCAATTATCAAAGGTTAAATTTGCCCTACAGTTTTTACAAGACTATGTGCCTAAACAATCAATGCTTCAATCTTTACGTACTGAAAAGCTTTCATTAAGTCTAAGTGAACTTGAAAGCAAAGTAAAGTCAAGCAAGTGGGAAGCTATCTATGACAAGGTTAAGTCAAAAGATGATGAGTTAACTAAGTTAGAAAATGAAAAGACGAAGTTACAAGGTACTGTACAAAGTTTACAACCATATGAAAACTTCGATGCGCCTTTAGGTTCATTAAAAGAACTTGAAGAAACTGTATATTTCTTGGGAAGTGTTGCAAATCAATATGAAGGAGCTTTAAACAGCGATTTAAATGATTGTTATGTTGAAGTTGTATCTAAGAATAATCAAGATACATATTTCTTTGCATTATGTAACAAAGATAATGCTGAAAATGCAGCTGAAATACTAAGAGGGTTTGGATTTACTCCTTTTAAGACAGAGGAAGAAGATGCTCCTCTAAAGCTAATTCACGATTACAATGAAAGAATTTCTTTAATTGAATCAGATAAGTTCATCATAAAAGAAGAATTAGCTGGTTATGATGATGAATTAAAAAAATTACAATTAGCTTATGAGTACTATAACAACCTAGTAGGAAGAAAAAATGTTGCAACTAAGTTCTTAAAGACTGAAACTGTATCATTAATTCAAGGTTGGGTACCAGTTAAGCATAATGAAAAGTTTACTAAAATTGCTGACGAAGTTTTAGGTGAAGATTATTACTTAAACTTTGAAGATGTAAAAGAAGAAGAAATTGATGATGTACCAATAGCATTAGAAAATAATGCATTGAATTCAGCATTTGAAGATGTTACAACTATGTATGCTCTTCCAAAGTATAATGAGGTTGACCCTACACCAGTAGTTACACCATTCTACTTAGTATTCTTTGGAATGATGGTAGCTGATATGGGATATGGACTTCTTATGTTGATAGGTACAATATTAGCGCTTAAGTTATTTAAGTTTGATGATGGAATGAAGAAGATGATTAAATTCTTCCATTACTTAAGTTATCCTACAATTGCATTTGGTGCAATTTATGGATCATTCTTTGGTGATTTATTCCCTAATTTACCTAGATTATTAGATACATCAACTGATGTTATGTCAATACTTGCATTATCAGTAGTATTTGGTGCAATTCAAATATTCTTTGGATTGGGAATGAAAGCTTATGTATTATGTAAACTTGGTAAGCCTTTAGATGCATTAATGGATGCAGGTTCATGGGCATTAACATTAATATCACTTGGATTACTTGCAGGAGGTATGTTCTTAGATATGCCTGTCCTTGGAACAGTTGGTAAAGTTGGTGCAATAATTGGTGCTATCTCAATTGTAGTTACTCAAGGTAGAATGATGCCAAGTACAGGTGGTAAGATAGGTCAAGGTTTATATGAATTATACAATATTACAGGTTATGTAGGAGACTTAGTTTCTTATACAAGACTTATGGCCATAGGATTATCAGGTGGATCTATTGCAGGTGCTGTTAATATGATCATGGCGATGGTACCAGGTCCAATCGGAGTATTCTTAGTAGGTCCATTAATATTTATAATATTCCAGACAGTAAACTTATTATTATCACTATTAAGTGGATACGTTCATACATTAAGATTAACTTATGTTGAATATTTCGGAAAGTTCTATGATGGTGGAGGAAGAGCCTTTAAACCATTTGAAACAAAAAATGAATATATTAATTTAACAAGAGAGTAGGAGGATTTTAAAAATGGAAATGAGTTGGATTAACTATTTCGTAGAAAGTTTTGGAGGAATGGTGTTTGGTGCACTAGGAGTTGCAATTGCAGTAGGTATGTCAGGTATAGGATCAGCTAAAGGTGTTGGTATTGTTGGTCAAAGCGCAGCAGGTTTATTATCAGAACAACCTGAAAAATTCGGTAAAGCATTAGTTCTTGAATTATTACCAGGTACACAAGGTCTTTACGGTTTCGTTATTGGTTTATTAGCATTCTTCCAATTAAGTGGAGATACTTCATTAGCTCAAGGTTTATACTTATTATTTGCTTGTTTACCAATCGCTATTACTGGATTATGGTCAGGTATTGCTCAAGGTAAAGCTTCAGCTGCTGGTATCCAAATTTTAGCTAAGAACCCAGAACACACAACTAAAGGTATGGTATTAGCTGCCATGGTTGAAACTTATGCATTATTAGGATTCGTTGTATCATTCTTATTAGTTAATGCTGCAGGAACTATCGCATAGTAAAAATAGCTTAGTAGTATTAAGATGAGGATGTGAGAAAATGTCTAATTTAAGTAATTTAACTTCTAAAATCTTAAAGGATGCAGAAGATAAAAAGGCAGTCATCTTAAGCGATGCAGAGAATGAAAAAAATAAAATTCTTAGCAAAAAGCAAGAAGAAGCTAGCGCAGTTGAAAAAACTATGCTGGAAAAAGCTGAAAGAGAAGCTGCATCTAGAAAAGATAGAATCATTTCAGGAGCTCAATTAGAAGCAAGAAATGAAAAGTTAGAAGCAAAACAAAAAGTAATCAGTGAAGTTTTTGAAACAAGTGTTAAAGAACTTTCTAACTGCTCTGCAGAAGATTTAAAAGGATTCGTTAAAGAAGTAATTTTAAACAGTGATATTGAAGGTGAACAAAACCTTATATTAAATGCAGATGGAAAGAAAGCTATTGATGAAGATTTCGTAGCAGAAATCAACAAGGCTCTTGGAAAGAAAGCTGTTATAAAGATAGATGAAAACACTGGCGATTTTAGAGGTGGATTCATTTTAGAAAAAGATGGCATAGAAATAAATAATACTTTTGAAGCTTTAGTAAGTTCGCTAAAGGATGATTTAAGTCTAGAAGTAGCAAGAGTGTTGTTTAGTTAAGGAGGTTAACTAATGGATGAAATGCAATTTAGTCAAGTTATACCTAGACTTAGAGTATACGAGACAAAACTCCTTGATAAAGCAAAAATAGACAGAATGATAGATTCACATTCTGCAGAAGAAGCGTTAAAGGTTCTTCAGGAAACAGAGTATGCCAATGTTATGACAAATGTTAAGAGAGCAGAGGACTATGAATTAATATTAGGTGGGGAATTAAAAAGATTATTCACTGTTATGTATGACATAAGCCCTGTAAAATCTCTTGTTGATTTAATGAGCATTAAATATGACTATCAAAATATAAAAGTAATTTTAAAAGGAATGTTTCTTAAGAAAGACTTATCATATCTTTTAATTCCTGTTGGAACAATAGATTCTCATGAATTAAAGACTATTATAGAAAATGGTAATCTTTCAGACCTTCCTCATTTAATGAGAGAAGCAGTTGAAGAAGCAAAAGCAGATTTTGAAAATACTAACGATCCACAAATAGTTGATATTATATTAGATAGATACATGTTTAAATCATTAGTAGAAATCAAAAAAGAGATCAATGATAACTTTGTTGATAAATATGTAGATGCTTTAATAGATTCTACAAATTTAAAGACTCTTTTAAGAGTTAAAAAGCAAAACAAGGGTAGAGAATTCTTTGCTTCTGTTATTATTGAAGGAGGTTCTATAGATAAAGATAAGTTAATGGGTATGCTTAATGATGCTGCTGAAAACATATCAACAAAGCTGGCTTACACTAACTACGCTGACTTTGTAAGAAGCGGTATAGAATACTATACTAAGACTGGTTCAGTAAGTTTATTAGAAAAGCTTGCAGATAACTATGTTATGGATATGATGAAAGATGCTAAGATAATACCATTTGGTGTTTAACCATTACTAGCTTATATTTATGCTAAAGAAACAGAAATCAAGATTATTAGAATTATAATGGTTGGCAAACTCAATAATATTTCTGCGGAAGTAGTAAGAGAAAGGCTGCGTGATATTTATGTTTAAGAAAATAGGTGTAGTTGGAGATAAGGATTCTGTTTTAGCATTCAAAGCACTTGGAATAGATGTATTCCCAGTTGTTGAAGATAGCGAAGCAAAAAAGACTATCGACACATTAGCTAGAAATGACTACGCAGTTATCTTTGTAACTGAGCAAGTTGCACAAAATATCGAAGAAACTATCTCAAGATATAATAAAGCAGTACTTCCAGCTATTATATTAATCCCAGGCAATCAAGGATCACTTAATATAGGTATGCAGAGAATCAGCGATAATGTTGAAAAAGCTGTCGGCATGAATATTTTATAGAAAGGTAGGTTAGTAAGTTGAAGACCGGAAAGATAATTAAAGTTTCAGGACCTTTAGTAGTTGCTGAAGGTATGGATGAAGCTAATATACAAGACGTATGTAAGGTTGGAGAAAAAGGACTTATCGGTGAAATCATCGACATGAGAGGCGATAAGGCTTCAATTCAGGTTTACGAAGAAACATCAGGAATAGGACCTGGAGATCCAGTTGTAACAACAGGAGAACCATTAAGCGTTGAGCTTGGACCAGGACTTATAGAAGCCATGTTTGATGGTATCCAAAGACCACTAGATAAATTTATGGAGGTTGCACAATCTGCATTCCTTACTAGAGGTATAGCTGTACCAGCTTTAGATAGAGATAAAAAGTGGGAGTTCAACCCAACTGCTAAAGTAGGAGATATGGTAGCACCTGGAGACGTTATTGGTACAGTTCAAGAAACTCCAGTTGTTTTACAAAGAATAATGATTCCAGTAGGAATTGAAGGAAAAATCAAAGAAATTAAAGGCGGAAGCTTTACTGTTGTTGAAACAGTTGCAGTAGTTGAAACTAAAGATGGAGATAAAGAAGTTCAATTAATGCAGAAATGGCCAGTAAGAAAGGGTAGACCATACAAGAGAAAGATCAACCCAGAAGAACCAATGTTAACTGGTCAAAGAGTTATAGATACATTCTTCCCTGTTGCTAAGGGTGGAGCAGCTGCTATCCCAGGACCATTCGGAGCTGGTAAAACAGTTACTCAGCACCAAATTGCTAAATGGGGAGATGCTGAAATAGTTGTTTACGTTGGATGCGGAGAACGTGGTAACGAAATGACAGACGTTGTTAATGAGTTCCCAGAACTTATTGACCCTAAGACTGGTGAATCTCTAATGAAGAGAACAGTTCTTATAGCTAATACTTCAAACATGCCAGTTGCTGCCAGAGAAGCTTCAATATACACAGGTATCACAATTGCTGAATACTTCAGAGATATGGGATACTCAGTATCAATCATGGCTGACTCTACTTCAAGATGGGCAGAAGCATTAAGAGAAATGTCTGGTAGACTTGAAGAAATGCCTGGTGACGAAGGTTACCCAGCTTACCTTGGATCAAGACTTGCTGACTACTACGAAAGAGCTGGTAAAGTTGAATGTTTAGGTAACGATGGAAGAGAAGGTTCAATCACTGCAATCGGTGCAGTATCACCTCCAGGAGGAGATATTTCTGAACCAGTATCACAAGGTACTTTAAGAATAGTTAAAGTATTCTGGGGTCTTGATGCACAACTTGCATATCAAAGACATTTCCCTACTATTAACTGGTTAACTTCATACTCATTATACCAAGACAAAATAGATGCTTGGATGGATAAAAATGTTGCTCCAAACTGGGGTGCTTTAAGATTAGAAGCTATGACTATACTTCAAGAAGAAGCTCAATTACAGGAAATCGTAAGACTTGTTGGTATTGATGCTTTATCTGAAAGAGATAGATTAAAACTAGATGTTGCTAAGTCAATCAGAGAAGACTACTTACAACAAAATGGTTTCCATGAAGTTGATACATATACTTCATTAAAGAAACAATATAAGATGTTAAGCTTAATAAGCTTCTATAAAGCAGAAGCAGAGAGAGCTTTAGATGCTGGAGTATACTTAAATGATATATTAGCATTAGAAGACTTAAAAGACAGAATTGCAAGAAGTAAGTATATACATGAAGATGATTTAGATAAGATGGATCAAATCTTCACAGACTTAAAAGCTGCAATTGATGACCTTATAAGTAAGGGAGGGGTAGCAAATGCTTAAGGAATATAGAACAGTTACAGAAGTTGTTGGCCCTTTAATGGTCGTTGATGGTGTTGAAGGTGTTAAGTACGACGAATTAGTTGACATTGAACTTCATACTGGTGAAAAAAGAAGAGGTAAGGTTCTTGAAATCAATGGATCAAAAGCTATGGTTCAGATATTCGAAGGATCTACTGGTATAAACTTAAAAGGAACTAAGGCTAAGTTCCTTGGAAGACCACTTGAACTAGGCGTATCTGAAGATATGGTTGGTAGAGTATTTGATGGTATGGGTAGACCAAACGATAATGGTCCAGAAATCATACCTGAAAAAAGAGTTGATATAAACGGTGAAGCTATCAACCCTATGGCTAGAGATTTCCCATCAGAATTTATCCAAACAGGAGTTTCTGCAATTGATGGACTTAACACTTTAGTTAGAGGACAAAAGCTTCCAGTTTTCTCAGCATCAGGACTTCCTCACCAAGAGCTTGCTGCACAAATAGCTAGACAGGCAAGAGTTTTAAATTCTGATTCTAAGTTCGCGATCGTATTCGCAGCTATAGGTATCACTTTCGAAGAAGCTGAATTCTTCGTTGATGAATTTAAAAAGACAGGTGCTATCGATAGATCAGTTCTATTCATGAACTTAGCATCTGACCCAGCTATCGAAAGAATAGCTACTCCGAGAATGGCGTTAACTTGTGCTGAATACTTAGCATACGAAAAGGGAATGCAAGTTCTTGTAATCATGACAGATATAACTAACTACGCTGAAGCATTAAGAGAAATCTCAGCAGCTAGAAAAGAAGTTCCAGGAAGAAGAGGATACCCAGGTTACTTATATACTGACCTTTCTACTTTATACGAAAGAGCTGGAAGAATCAGAGGTAAAGAAGGTTCAATCACTCAAATTCCTATACTAACAATGCCTGAAGATGATAAGACTCACCCAATTCCAGACTTAACTGGATATATCACAGAAGGTCAGATTATCCTTTCAAGAGAATTATACAAGAAAGGTTTAATGCCACCTATCGACGTTTTACCATCACTTTCAAGACTTAAAGATAAGGGTATAGGTAAAGGAAAGACTAGAGAAGACCATGCAGATACTATGAACCAATTATTTGCAGCATATTCACAAGGTAAACAAGCAAAAGAATTATCAGCAATCTTAGGAGAATCTGCTTTATCTGATACAGATAAGAAGCTTGCTAAATTTGCTGAAGCTTTTGAAAATGAGTACGTATCACAAGGATTCAATACTAACAGAAGTATTGAAGAAACTCTTGATTTAGGATGGAAATTATTAAAGATGATTCCTAGAACTGAACTTAAGAGAATTAGAGACGAATACCTTGAAAAATATCTGCCAAGAGAGGAAGAATAGTCTATGGCTAAGTTAAACGTCAATCCTACTAGAATGGAACTCTCTAAGCTTAAGAAAAGACTTGCAACTTCTAGCAGAAGTCATAAACTTTTAAAGGATAAACAAGACGAATTAATGAGACAATTCATTAACCTTGTTAAATATAATAATAAGCTAAGAAAAGAAGTTGAAGATAACCTTCAGGGATCTTTAAAAGATTTCGTTATGGCAAGTGCTGTAATGAGTTCTGAATTCTTAGAAGAAGCTATTATATATCCAAAAGAAAAGATTTCAGTTGAAGTTGGAGAAAAGAATGTAATGAGTGTATCTGTTCCTGTAATGAACTTCAAGAGACAGCTTGAAGGAGATGAAGGAAGTATATATCCTTACGGATTTGCAAATACATCTTCAGAACTTGACGATACACTTTCAAAACTTTATGGAATTCTTCCACAATTACTAGAGCTTGCAGAAGTAGAAAAGTCATGTCAATTAATGGCTGATGAAATTGAAAGCACTAGAAGAAGAGTTAATGCTCTTGAATACATGACTATACCTCAGCTTCAAGAGACTATAAAGTATATTAGAATGAGACTAGATGAAAATGAAAGATCTGCCACAACTAGATTAATGAAAGTTAAGAGCATGATCGAACAAAGAGGCTAGATTTAAATATTGAGGATAGGTAATTATAATATTACTTGTAATTCATAAGAACTATCTCAGTTTAAGGGCTCTGCAGAAATGCAGGCCCTTTTACTTTATAGGAATTTATAAAATGTCTGATATATGTTTAAGTAAAATATATGCTTTGAAGTTTTAACGATTAATTGAATAAGATACGCAGCTATCTTATATAGATGACAGCTGGCTGGAGAATTGAATTTTAATAATTTTGTAATTGATATAGTATATTATTAATAGTATAATCAAATGGGTAGAAAACTCAAAAATGTTATAAAATTATGATGATTTTAACTAAGGAGTAGATAAGATGAATTATATATTAGCAATGGTAATTGCATTAGTAATTTCACTAATTACCATGCCATTTCTTATGAAACTGTCTCATAAATTAGAATTTACAGATAAACCTAATAAGAGAAAGCAGCATAAAGCTCCAACACCTTTATGTGGAGGGATCGCATTATATATAGGATTTTTTGTTTCATATTTTATTTTTGTGAGAGACGATATGAAGCAGCAAATTACTATATTTATAGGCTCAACATTAATAGTTCTTATTGGACTTGTTGATGATTATTACAAGACAAAGGGAAAGGAATTTCCTATATTGCCCAGACTGATTATACAGTTATTAGCAGCAGTTCTTGTATTTAATGCAGGAATATTGTTTAAGGGATTTACTAATCCATTCACATCACAATTTATAGAGCTTAGCAGGACAATTCAGTTTATCCTTACTATAACATGGATATTTGGGGTTACGACAGTTATTAACTGGTCAGATGGAAAGGATGGCCTTGCAGGAGGATTATCGATGATTTCAGCAATGACCTTCTTTGTAGCAGCGCTTATATTAGATCAGCAGGACCCATCAGCTTTAGTATCAATAATACTTGTTGGAAGCATTATAGGATTTCTATACTATAATAAATATCCAGCAAAGGTCTTTATGGGAGACTCAGGAGCAAACTTTTTAGGATTTATTTTAAGTATTACAGCATTAGATGGAGCTTTTAAGCAGGCAACAGTAATGAGTCTGTTTATACCAATACTTGCACTTGCTGTACCTATATTTGATAACTTATTTGTTATATTTAAAAGATTTTCAGAAGGAAAACCAGTTTATCAGGCGGATAGAAGCCAGATTCATTTTAGATTAGAAGAAAAGGGTTTTTCGCCTAAACAGATAGTTAATTACATAATGCTGATAAGTTTAGCTTTCAGCGTATTTTCAATAATTTTATTATTGATAAAAAGATAAAATTTTCACATTTTTCTTTACAATATTAAGGTAAAGATATATAATAAATACAATTATAATACTTATCGAGAGTGGTGGAGGGACTGGCCCTGTGAAGCCCGGCAACCAATATTTTTATATATGGTGCTAAATCCTGCAGTTTTTAACTGGTAGATAAGGTAGTTTTAGAAAGCTTTACGCCTAAGGAATACCTTTAGGCGTTTTTATTATATAAAGGCTTAAAACTTAATTTAATTATTAAGATTAATTAATAAAAGTGATGGAGGAATAAGCAATGAAAAAAGAAAATGTAGAAAGTTTTGAATTAGATCACAGAAAAGTAAAAGCACCTTATGTAAGGAGATGTTGTGTGCTTGATGGGGCAAAGGGTGATCAGGTAACAAAGTTTGATTTAAGATTCTTACAGCCAAATGTAGAAAGTTTTGGTACAGCAGCAATGCATGGTTTGGAACATTTATTAGCACATGAATTAAGGAATAATCTTGACGGAATAATAGATTTATCACCAATGGGATGCAGGACTGGTTTTTATCTAACAATCTGGGGTGAAAGAGAAGCATCTGAAATTAAGGAAGCTTTAGAAAAAACATTAAAGATTATTTTAGATATAAATGAAATGCCTGCAGCAAATCCTGTTCAATGTGGGAACTATAAGGATTTATCTCTATTTGGCGCAAAGGAGTATGCTAAGAAGGTTTTAGAAACTGGATTTTCATTAAATATATACGGAGAGGTTGAATAGTTAACAGTTAAGAGATGTCAGTTGGCAGCTGCAGAAAAATTGAACTACTGAAATTAATTTATAATAATAATTGTTACTTGTTAACTGTTAACTCATAACTAAAAGAAGTTGGTGGTAATTTGAATACGTCAGAATTAAAGATTGAAAGGCAGGAAGTATTAAGGTATTTAGGACATAAAGGTCAGCAAATTGATGATAATATGATTCAAATGATTGATTCATGCCGAGAAGAAGTTAAGAGTATAATATGGCCCAGATCAGTATATGAATATAAAAGTATCCATGATACTGAAAATGGCGTAGTAATAGATGGAACAAATTTATTATTGAGTGGAAATGATATCAAGAAACATTTAAGTTCATCTAAAGAATGTGTACTTATGGCAGTTACTCTTGGAAATGATATAGAAAAGAAGACACGTCTTTATGAAAGAATCAATCTTACAAGAGCACTCATAATAGATGCGTGTGCTACTACAGCTGTTGAAGAAGTCTGCGATATTATAGAGGAAAAGATACGACAGGAAGCGCAATCAAAGGGGATGAATATAACATTCAGATATAGTCCTGGATATGGTGATCTGTCATTAGATATACAAAATGATTTTCTGCGTGTCTTAGAAGCACAAAAGAAAATAGGACTTACTGTATCGGAAAATAATATTTTATTTCCAAGGAAATCTGTTACAGCAGTTATAGGTATTGTAAGTAAAGAAACCAAAATAAATAAAAAGACTTGTGAAAACTGTAGCAATTATAAAAACTGCAGTTTTAGAAGAGAAGGAGAAACTTGTGGGGCTTAAAGAGTTAATAAAAGAAAAGATATTGATATTTGATGGAGCAATGGGAACAATGCTTCAGAAAAAAGGATTAAAAATTGGTGAAAATCCAGAACTATTGAATATAAAATCACCAGATATAATTGAGGAAATACATAAAGAGTATATAGAGAGTGGAGCAAATGTTATAACTACTAATACATTTGGTGCTAATGAAAGAAAATTAAAGCTGTGTAATCTTCAAGTTGAAGAAGCAATAGATTCAGCTGTACAGATAGCTAAAAATGCAAGAGGAAGCAAGGAAATATATATTGCTCTTGATATAGGGCCTATAGGGGAACTTCTTGAACCAATGGGTACACTTAGCTTTGACGATGCATATGAAATATTCAAACGTCAGATAGTTCAGGGAGTAAAATCTGGAGCAGATATTATCCTTTTTGAAACAATGACAGATTTATATGAACTTAAGGCAGCAGTACTTGCAGCAAAAGAAAATTGTGATCTTCCTGTATTATGTACAATGACCTTTGAAGAAAACGGAAGGACCTTTACGGGTTGTCTCCCAGAAGCTATGGTATTAGTACTTGAGGGATTAGGAGTTGATGCATTAGGAGTAAATTGTTCACTAGGACCAAAACAGCTTAAGCCGATAGTAGAGGAAATATGTAGATTATCTAATATTCCAGTGATGGTTCAGCCTAATGCTGGTCTTCCGACTTTATCATTGAATAATGAAACAAAATATGATGTTACAAAGGAAGAATTTGCAGAAACATTATGCAGTTTCATAGATCATGGGGTAAGTATAATTGGAGGATGCTGTGGTACAACACCAGATTATATAAAAGAACTTGCTGAAAGAATAAAAGGAAGAACTATTGTAAAAAGACAAAAGAATTATTATCCTTCAGTATGTACTCCTTCAAAAGTTGTAAGAATTGAAGGGATAAGGATAGTTGGTGAAAGAATAAATCCAACAGGGAAGAAACTATTCAAGCAGGCTCTCATAAATGATGATATGGATTATATACTAAATACAGCAGTTGCTCAGACTGAAGCTGGTGCTCATATTTTAGATGTCAATGTAGGACTTCCAGAAATTAATGAGGCAGAGATGATGCACAAGGTAGTAAAGGAAATTCAGGGGATACTGGATACACCTCTTCAAATAGATTCTTCGGATAAAAAAGCTATAGAAATGGGATTGAGATATTATAATGGAAAGCCTATATTAAATTCTGTAAATGGAGAAGATAAGGTTCTAGATAATATTCTTCCATTAGTAAAGAAGTATGGAGCTAATGTGGTAGGACTTACATTGGATGAAAATGGAATACCTAAAAAAGCAGAAGATAGATTTAAAATAGCCCAGAAAATAGTTGATAAAGCAGCGGAATATGGTATAAACCGTGAAAATGTATTTATTGATTGTCTTGTACTTACAGTTTCAGCACAGCAGGAAGAGGTTCAGGAAACTTTAAAGGCTGTGAGAATGGTAAAAGAAAGATTAGGAGTTAAAACACTTCTTGGAGTTTCTAATATATCTTTTGGACTTCCAAATAGAAAGTTCATCAATGAAACATTCCTTGCATTAGCGCTTGCAAATGGATTAGATCTTCCTATAATGAATCCTAATGAAAGCGGAATGATAAGGGTTATAGATTCATATAATGTTCTCTATAATTATGATAAGGGATCTGAACATTATATAAAGAATTATGCTAACGTAACTATTGAACGCAGTGTTAAAACAAATAATAAAGCAGACAATAGCCAGACACAGAGTGAAAACACTGAACATGATTTAAAGTATATCGTTATTAAGGGATTAAAAGAAGAGGCAAAAGCTGCAACAGCACATTTGTTGGAAACTAATGAACCATTAAAAATAGTAAATGAATATCTAATACCAGCACTGGACGAAGTTGGAGAGAAGTATGAAAAGGGAATCTTATTTCTTCCACAGCTTATACAGTCAGCTGAAACAGTTAAAAACTCATTTGCTGTATTAAAAGCTGAAATTTCTAAAAATAGCAGTGAAACAATATCAAAAGGAAAGATAATAATTGCAACAGTTAAAGGAGATATCCATGATATTGGTAAAAATATAGTCAAGGTAATACTTGAAAACTACGGCTATGAAATAATAGATTTAGGTAAAGACGTTCCTATTGAAACTGTTGTAAGTGAAGCTAAAAAGCATAATGTGAAGCTAATAGGGTTGAGTGCTCTTATGACAACAACATTAAGAAGCATGGAAGATACAATTAAAGCATTAAGAGAAGATGGATATGAAGGAAAGGTATTTGTAGGCGGAGCTGTACTTACTCCTGAATATGCACAGCAGATAGGTGCTGATTTTTATGCACGAGATGCAAAAGAATCAGTTGAAATAGCTAAAAAAGTGCTTGATTAATATAAATTATAAAAAATAAGAGATATTTAAATTATTAAAGAAAAATAGAAAACAGCAGATAGATTTGCTTAAAGCAAAAGCTATCTGCTGTGTTTTGCGTTATATATTATTAATCTAGAGAAATCACATCTAAGTCATCTGGCATAAATATATTGCCTGAGAATTCTTTTTGTCCTTCCTCTGTGTAAAGCTCTTTTCTCTTATCTAAATTTTTATCTTCAGTATGATATAATATTATATTTTTAACATTTAGTTCATTAGCATTGATACATGCATCTTTAGCAGTTGCATGATGTTTTTCATAAGGCTTGAAAATATCTTTATGAGAATAAAGACAGAAAGCTTCATGCATAAGAAAATCTACATTTTCACAATATTCTCTTATGCCTTCTCTGTAAGGTTCATCTCCTAGAAAAGTTAATGTTTTTCCGTTTTCAAGTGTAGTTGTAAAGCCATGTTGAAGCTCTTTTGTACTATTTATATCAAAGAAAGTGGTTTTTCTGCCTAAAATCTCTGTTGAAAAGTTATTATTTATTTCATTAAATAATATTTTATCATCAAATAATTTTAAGAATTTATTTTGAAGAACAAGAGAGCTTATATTTTTTAAAGCATCTATTGATTTCTTGTGACAGTAAATATTGAATATGCCATTATATTTATTGTTAAGCATAGAATTAGCTACAGCTCTTATTACCCATACAGCACCAAGAATATGATCATTATGATTATGTGATATGAACATATTATGTATCGTATTTATTGAAATATCCGCTTTTTCTAAATTTGTAAGTATTGTATTGCCGCCACCTGCATCTACAAGAAAATGTTCACCTTCGTTATTGCAAATAGTAAAGCATGTATTATAGCATTTTGTAACCATAGCAGAGCCGGTACCAAGCATAGTTATGTATTCCATATTTCTAGTTTCCTCCTATTATTTTTAAAATTAAGTATATTATAAGGGTAATAGAATAATAAGACAACTTGTTGAATAAAAGATATATACTTATAAAAATAGATGGTGAAATTATGTATGTTATTATAAAAAAAGTAAATGTAAATGATTTAAATTGACCATAAAGTAAAGTTAGACAAATATCTTTACTTGAGAAAAACATTAATATATACTAGTGTATATACAGAAGTAATAACAGTTATATATTTTTAAAACAAAGAGTAGAGGAATTATATTTAATTTATTAAAGATATTTAATAATTGTTATGATGAATCAAGGGGGATTTAAATAATGAACAACAAAGTTAAACAAATGGTATATGCAGGATTACTTACCGCACTGGCAATTATTATTCCTATTCAGTTTTCATTCCTGAAGATATTTGTGCCACCAGCATTCACAGCTACTCTGGCAGCACACGTTCCTATGATGTTATCAATGTTAATTTCACCTTTTGTAGCAGTTATAGTTGGTATAGGATCTACAATTGGTTTTGCAATAACAGGACTTCCAATAGTTGTAGTTGCAAGAGCAGCAACTCATATAGTTGTAGGTTATATTGGTGCTAAGATAATAGTGAAAAACCGTAATTATGTACAAGCTGTTCTCATTACAGGACCAATTCATGGATTTTTAGAAATGATTGTAGTAATACCTTTTATAGGATTAACTGTTGATTGGGCTCTTATTGTTACTTTAGTAGGCAGTATAATGCATCATATGGTTGATGGAATAATAGCATATGTAATAGTTAAAGCAGTAGCAAAATCAAGAAATAAGAATATATATGATGCCTTTGGTGAGTTTACAACACAGCAGGCATGTTAATTAATTAGAATTAAGAAGAATTAATTTAAAGTGCATTTTTATGATGCTTTAAATTGATTCTTTTTATTATTGTATAAGATTTCGAACATTTATTTAAATAATTATATTAAAATTTGATTTTTATAGAGGATTAGAATTATAATACAAGAGTTAACATTATCTATATAGAAAGATGTATAAAATGCTGCAAGCAGACTTATATTTAAATTATTAAAAATAGAACTAAAATATGAAAAATATATAGACAAATATATGAAATATCATATAATAAGTGTAGAATAGTTTAAAATAAATGTGTAGAATTTTAAAATATTATGATTGAAAATATTATGATATTTTATGATGACTATATTTTATTTTAATAAAATTATGAGGTGAGCATAGTGGAAGAGAAAGAAATAATGTCATTCAGAGATGAAGATGGAAACAAAGTAGATTTTGAAGCAGTTGCAAAGATTTATTTAGAAGAACAGGCATACCTTTTATTATCTCCAGTAGAAGAAGATAATGATGATATGTTTGCGTTTAGAATTGACATAAATGATGAAGGAAAAGAAGAACTTAATCTTGTAGAAGATGATAAAGAGTTTGAAGAAATAAAGAAAGAATATAAAAAGTTATTATACTAAAAGATGAGGTGACTAAAATTGGATATTTCAGAAATAAGAAGTTTTTTAGAAGATAATGATTTATCTGATGTTGAAGAAGTAAAACAAGAGGATGACTATGTTTTAGTTAAATTCTATTATGATTTTGATAAAGAAGAATTAATGGCAGCAAAAAGTTATTCAAACGATGAAAGTGATTTTGAAGCTGAAAGTGATGAATGGTATAATGAATACTATATACCATACTTAAAAGAAATTGCTGAAGATAACGTTGAGTCAATAATAGAAGATGTTGCTGAAGAATTTGAAATAGAAGGAAAGTATAAAGAACTTGGAATGGAAAGTGGAGATTTAGGATATCTTAGATTTATTGCTGTGTTTTCACCAGAAATGGATGAAGGTGAAATGGAAGATATTTTAAACGATTACGAAGAGTAAGAACTGGAAATAAGTGAACTTTAAAATACTATTGAAAATATAAAAACTTATGCTATAATAAAAGCATAGATTTCCTGAGATGTGCGCTAAGCTTACGATATTCAACCTACATTACATTATCGGGATTTGCAAGATACTTAAAGATGTCGGGCTTCATTTATTAACAGAAGAAGACAGACGTGAGTTGCGCTTAACCCACCTGCGAGGCGCAGGTTTTGAATATTTAAGTGAACGGCATGTTGGGAGCTATGCTTTTGAAAGTTAACACCTCAGTAATGAGGTGTTTTTTTCATTGAAATAAGTTGAAAATTAAGATTCAATAATATTTATAAACAATATGAACAAGCAAAAAACAAATACATACTCATAATTTATAATAAGTAAATATTTGTTTTTATACTGTTCACGTAAACATATTTTTAAAACTAATATTATGAATTAATTCTGCTTTAATATGGCAATAATTAAAGATGTTTAATATATAAAATATTGCTAAAGATGATATACCTATACTTAAGCTGCGAGTTTGTTAATTTCCTCTGATACTTTGTTATGTATATATATTGAAAATAATCTTTTTTGATATAGCACAATATACTTGTCCAAGTTTTGCGATAATGCAACCATTATACTATTAGTAGGCATTAGGAAAGATAATAATATATTAATAAGTTGCTTTCTAATAAGAATACTTAATTTTAGTTTGCTTAGCACTAAAAAATTCATATTTTCACCTCTTTTTACTATAAATGGATAAATTGTATAAATATATTATAAGTATTAAGGGAGATTTTGTAAAATGTTTTTGCAGTACAATTAGTGACAATATTTAGCAAAAAACAATTAAAAACTTTTAAAAGTATAAAAAACAAAAGTTTCTAAAACAAAATAATACAATAATGGTTATATATATAAATAGAATCGTTCGACAAGTAATTTTTAAAATGATTATTTTATGTCGAATTATTTAATATTGATTATATACTTTAAAATAGGTAAAATTAGTGATATAAGAGAGAAAGGATGATTATTATGGATATTCAAAAGATGAAAATAGAAGAAGTTGTAGAAAAGATAAATGCATTATATAAGGCAAGTCAGGAAAGAGAGTTAAGCAGTGAAGAAAAAGAATTGCAGGCAGCTCTTAGAAGAAGATATATAGATAATGTTAAAAAGAATTTCAGAGCACAGTTAGAAAGCATAGAAATTAAAAAATAATAAAAAGGATGATAAGGATTGGGAGTTAAAGTTAAAAAATTAATTGATGATTTTAATTTAGAGGTTTTAGTAGAGGGTAACGAAGATATTGAAATATCAGTAAATGATATAAACAGACCAGGTCTCCAGCTGGCAGGATTCTATAATTATTTTGCTCCAGAGAGAATTCAGGTTATTGGTAAGGCAGAATGGAGTTTTCTTGATGATATGCAGATTGAGCTTCGTAAAAAGAGAGTTAAAAAATATTTTACTTTTGATATAAACTGTCTGATTATTACAAGAGGTTTAGAACCACATACAGAATTTATAAAAGAAGCAAGAAAGCATAATGTATGGGTTTTAAGAACTAAGCTTGTTACAACACAGTTTATAAGTAAGACAACAATTTATCTTGCTGATAAGCTTGCACCTGAAACAAGACTGCATGGAGTTCTTGTAGACGTATCTGGAATAGGAATACTAATAACAGGCGAAAGTGGAATAGGTAAGAGTGAAACTGCATTAGAACTTATTAAAAGAGGGCACAGACTTGTTACAGATGATGCTGTAGATATAAAGGAAATTGATGGGCAGCTTATAGGAACATCACCTAAAATAACAATAGGGATGTTAGAAGTAAGAGGAATAGGGATTATAGACGTAACAACTTTATATGGTTTAAGTTCAGTAGTTCAGCAGAAGGAAATTAAGCTTGTAATGCATTTTGAACACTGGAAAGATGATAATGATTATGATAGACTTGGTATAGATGATGAATATATGAATATATTAGGTATAAATGTTAAAAAGTTAACTGTTCCAGTAAGACCGGGAAGAAACATTGCAGTAATTATTGAAGCGGCAGCAGTTAACTACAGATATGCCTTGATGTCTGATGTTACACCTGTAGATGTAATTGAAAGCAGAATGAATAATATAAGTGACATGTAACAAACTATTCTAAAAGGAGTTTTGTATATGAGTAATAAAAAAGAATTAGGTAAGAATGCGTGGACAAAATATACAAGTAAACAGGTTGATGAAATCTTTAATTTTTGTGATGGATATAAAGATTTTATGTCTAAATGCAAAACTGAAAGAGAATGTGTAAAAGAAATATTAAGACTTGCAGAAGATCAGGGATATGAAAATTTAGAAGATGTAATTAAGAATAATAAGAAACTAAAAGCAGGAGATAAAGTTTACTTCAATAATAAAGGTAAGGCTGTAGCTTTATTTATTATTGGAAGTGAACCTATGGAAAGTGGATTAAAGATATTAGGTGCTCACATCGATTCTCCAAGACTTGATTTAAAACAAAATCCTCTTTATGAAGACAGCGAATTATCATTATTAGATACACATTACTATGGTGGAATAAAGAAATATCAATGGGTTACATTACCACTAGCATTACATGGAGTTGTTGCTAAAAAAGATGGAACTGTAGTTGATATATGCATTGGTGAAGATGAAAATGATCCTGTTGTGGGAGTTTCAGATTTGCTTGTTCACTTATCAGCTGATCAGTTAACTAAAAAAGCTGCAAAAGTAGTTGAAGGTGAAGATTTAAATGTATTAGTTGGAAGTATGCCTTTAAAGGGAGCTGAAAAAGAAGCAGTTAAAGCTAATATATTAGAAATATTAAAAGATAAATATGATATAGAAGAAGAAGATTTCCTATCAGCAGAAATAGAAGTAGTACCTGCAGGAAAAGCTAGAGATTATGGATTAGACAGAAGTATGGTAATGGCTTATGGTCATGATGACAGAGTATGTTCCTATACATCATTAATGGCTATGTTTGACATAAATACATCTGATAAAACATGCTGCTGCCTTTTAGTTGATAAAGAAGAAATAGGCAGTGTAGGTGCAACAGGAATGCATTCAAGATTCTTTGAAAATGCAGTTGCTGAAGTAATAGATAAGTATGAAGGATATTCAGATTTAAAGCTTAGAAGATGTCTTGCTAATTCAAAGATGCTTTCATCAGATGTAAGTGCTGCATTTGATCCTAATTATCCAAGTGTAATGGAAAAGAAAAATTCAGCTTTCTTTGGAAGAGGAATGGTATTCAATAAGTATACTGGAGCAAGAGGAAAATCAGGATGTAATGATGCAAATGCTGAATATATGGCTGAGCTTAGAAGCATAATGGAAAAGCATGATGTTTCATTCCAGACAGCTGAACTTGGAAAAGTAGATGCTGGTGGCGGTGGAACTATAGCATATATATTAGCACAATATAATATGGAGGTTATTGACTGTGGAGTTGCACTTCATAATATGCATGCACCATGGGAAATAGCAAGCAAAGTTGATATTTATGAGACAATGAAAGGCTATAGAGCATTTTTAATTGAAGCATAAGATGTAATATAAGGTATGCTTAATTATATTACAACATACTAAGGTGAAAAATATTACTAAGAAAATATTGATTTTTAAGATTTTCACATATAGATATAAAAAGATACTAAGGTTAATTAATGAGCAGCCTTAGTATCTTTTGTTTTAATTATCTTTTGAATATTGAATGTCCAATGCAGTCAATAAATTATATAGATTATTATTAGAAAGTTCCATACAACCAATATCTCCATGTCTAGTGTCATTAACAATATCACCATGAAAATCTGAACCACAGGAAGCTAACAGATTATTTCTTTCAACAATATTAAGATAATACTTTGTTTCATCAGGAGTATTCTGGAAGTAAACAGCTTCTATTCCATCAAAATTCATATTAAGGAATTCATCAATTGTAGAATTTTTAATAAGCTTTGGATGAGCTAGAAATACTAATGCATTATATTTTTTCAGCATATTTACTCCATCTTCTGTAGATAACTTTAATGTTGGCACATATGCTTTACATCCTTTTCCTATAAAGTTATCGAAAATATAATCATGAGAATAATCATATCCAGCGTCTACTATAGCACGGGCAATATGAGGTCTTGCAATAGTATCCTTAGAATGTTTTATAATATCATCAAAATTTATTGATATATTAAATTCATCCTTTAACTTTTCTGTAATTTTTTCAGCTCTTAAAATTCTATGATTTTTTATTTTATTAAGCTCTTCGATAAAGTCTTTGTTTTTAAAAGAATCTCCTTTGAAAAAGCCTAGAACATGTACGCTCTCATTATTATGCTGAGTAGATAATTCGATTCCTGGTATTATTCTGATTCCTTGATTTAGTCCTTCAGAAATTGCTTCATCAAGACCAGTCAGTGTATCATGATCTGTTATTGCAAGGAATTCAACATCATTCATCTTAGCACGTCTTACAATATCTGTTGGTGATAAAATTCCATCTGAAGCGGATGTATGAACATGGAAATCTACTTTAACCATGAAATATAACCTCCAATATAATTTTTTTATTATATATCATTCGAATAGCTATGTATTTATATTGATATAATTATGAAAAGAAATTTAATGCTATTGAGCAGATATGAATTTTAATAATATGATAACACAATATTAACAATAAAAGTATAGAAATTTATAACATAAGGATTAATGTATATGCATAAATTATAATTTGTGAAATATTAATATTTATTTTCTTTAAAAAGAAAATAGAATAAATAATTAAAAAGATATAAAAAAATAATGCAGATATAAATTGATATATCTGCATTATTCTATAGTATAGAGAAGAGTAACATAATAGCGTTTAAGAGGTGATAGGATAAATTAATATACTATATATAAATGATTCTGATATTAATTTTTATATATGATTTTTAATTAAAATTAAGAGCTTATACTATTTTCGTGAAATAGGTCTGTTTTGGATGTGATTACAGAAGTCGAGAAGATTATACCTTAAAGGGATATCTTCCATTGAAACTATATCTTCTTCATATGTTCCATCCCATGGAGAAATAGAAATTGTAGAGGAATCATATATACGTATTAAAAACTTATCATCATTAAATGAAACTGTAATTCTGAATGATTCTTTATTTTCAGGCTTTGAATAATATGGAAGATAGTTCTTGTCAGTAAGAGAATTAAGGAAATTATCCAGTATTAAGTTTTCATCTTTATCAACAGTAATATCTTTATATAAATTTGTATCAAAAACTGATAAAGAAAATTTTTCATTGCTTAGAACTTTATTTTTAAGTTTATCTGTATAGTAGTGAATACTTGGTTTAGAAGTGAAATTTATGTATTTTGGATTTTGAGAAATACATCCATTCAAACTGAAAACCAATATTAATAATAATGGAAGTAAAAACTTTTTAAACATAAATCCTCCTATATATTAGCTTTAACCATACTAATTTATTCATGACATAATTTTTTTAGAACTGCAAATATCTTTGTTATGCTGTAAAAATAAAAACAATTAGAAGTTACTGTGATAATTATATTTCTTCATTAATATTAATAGACAGTAGTGATATTTTGGAGGATAACATGTATATTATAGGTACAGTTGGACCAACAGTTAAGGATAGGACTGCACTAAAAGGCATAATAGATAATGGGGCAAATGCGCTGAGGTTCAATTTTGCTCATGGCAGTGATAATGAGTTCATGGAATTTCTGCAGATGGCAAGGGAAATAAAGCATGACATAAATATAATTCTTGATGTATCTGGAACTAAAATAAGAATATCAAATAAGTTTCAATATATATATAAAGTTTATGATGGGGAAGAGATAGTATTTTGCGGAGAGGATAAATATGAAAAAATCAGAGCAACATTGAATCAATATAGAATCAAAATAATACCTCTGAATATAAAAAACAATATTTTATGTAAAAATAAATATAAGCTTATAACAATAAAAGATAATACTATGATTTTTGAAGTTATGGCAAAAGAAAATGGTGCAATAAAGGCAAAAGTGATAAAAGGCGGAATAGTGAGAAAAGGAAAGGGCTGTAACATAAAGGATTTAGATAGAAGTATATTATCCTTAAGCAAAGAAGACAAGGAGGCTATATTATGGGGAATTGAAAATAATGTTGATATAATATGCCAGTCTTTTGTAGAAAATAAAGAAGACATAGAGTCTATAAAAAAATTTATTGATGAACATAAAACTGAAGATA
>JAEWQX010000101.1 GCA_023399035.1 Bacillota bacterium
AATAAATTCAGTACAGAGAAAGCAAAAGTCGATACTACTAATTATAATCCAGCTAGAATAACCAAGCTTTATGGAACTATTGCTTGTAAAGGAGATAGCATTGAAGGCAGACCTCATAGAAGGTCAAAGATTGTAGAAATACCAGAAAAGTTTGAGGTAGTAAATGAAGCTTTAATAAACAAAATAGCAGAGCTTATGCCTAAGAAGGAAAATAAAACTCAAGCTAAAAAGCAAAATAATACTAGTAAAATTCAAGGTGAATTTGATGTTAAGGAATGGCTAGATAAGCATGGAATAGAGATACATAGGATAAAAGAGGAAGGTGATAGAAAGTGTCATGTATTAAAACAATGTCCTTGGAATTGTAATCATACGGATACATCAGCATCAGTAACCCAATTTAAAGATGGAGGGATTAGTGCAATATGCCATCATGATAGTTGTTCAGAGGAAAATTGGGAAAGTCTAAGAGAACTTTATGAGCCTAAAGCCAAAAGAAAAAAATCTAAAGTTTCTGAAACTAATCCTAAAGAGGAGAAGAAAAGCCAAGCAGATATAATGATTGAAATGGCAATGAAGGAAGAAGATGAGTTTTTCCATGATGAATTAAATGAAAAGTATGTAGCTATAAAGAGAGGAGGAAATCCGTTAGTACTTAAAATTAATGGACAGGACTATAAATCTTTTTTAGTTAAGCGATTTTTCAAGGAAACTAAAAAAGCTCCATCTAAAGATTCAATTAATCAAGCAGTAAGTGTATTAGAGGCTTTAGCTCAATATGATGGAGAAGAGATTAATGTAGCTAAAAGGTGTACGGAAAGAGATGGAGCTATTTATTATGACCTAGGTGATAAGGAATGGTCGTTCATAAAAATTACTAAGGAAGGTTGGAAGATTGATAATAGTGGACAAATATTATTTACAAGACGTAAGACAATGAAACCACAGGTTTTACCAGAAGAGTATGATGACATATCTATAATTAATAAACATTATAGATTTAAGACAGATGAAGATAAAATTTTACATACGGTTAGTACTGTTACTAAATTTTTAAGTATAGGAAACCCAATAATAGTTTATCATGGCGAAAAGGGAGCATCAAAAACAACTACCATGAGAATGGATAGAAGCATAGTTGACCCATCAGCAAGAGATGTAATATCAATGCCTAAGAGTGCAACAGATTTATCATTAGTTTTACATAATAATTACTTACCATGCTTTGATAACATAGATAGTATTTCGGCAGAAAAGAGCGACATATTATGCACAGCTGCTACAGGGGGAGGATTTAGCAGAAGAAAGCTTTATACAGATGACGAGGAGAATATATATGAGTATAAAGTGCCAGTAATTCTTAATGGAATAAATGTTGTGGCAACAAGACCAGATTTACTAGATAGAAGTTTACTTTTAGGACTTGAAAGAATATCAGAGGATGAAAGAAAGGAAGAAAGTGAAGTATGGGAAGAGTTCAACAGAGATAAACCTAAAATGTTAGGAGCCATATTTAGTACGATATCAAAAGCTTTAACTATTTATCCTAACGTGAAATTAAAGAAGTTAGGAAGAATGGCTGATTTTACTAGATGGGGATATGCAATAGCAGAAGCTTGTGGTATTGGTGGAGAAAAGTTTTTAAAAGCCTACCTTAATAATCAATATAAAGCTAATGATGAAGCCGTTAGCTCCAATCCAATTGCAACAGCAATTATTAGATTAATGGAAAAAACACAGCATTTTGAAGGGTCAGCATCTAGATTATTAGAAGTGCTAAACTCCATTGCAGAAGATGAAAAGATTGATATTCAATCAAAGTTATGGGCAAAAGAACCTAATGTACTTAGTAGAAGGTTAAATGAATTAAAATCTAATCTTCTTATGGAGGGCATAACATTTTCTACAAGCAATACTAGTGTAGGGAGGAAAATTGAAATCCGTAAAAGTCCTAAGGAACTTATTGGTGGACAATCATCAACGGAAATATCAGATATAGCTAATTTTATACAAGCAGAATCAGAAGTAATTGATTTTTAATTTATTAATGACATTATCGTGGTTCAATACTTCGATAATGTCGATATTTTCAGATTAATTAAATTGGAGGAAAGTCAAATGATTAATATCAATGGAAAAATAAACATTTACATAAGAAAAGAGAATAAGTTAGAAAACCTAAAAACAGGTTATGGAAGATTACAATGGCTAAAATATGAGCTTGAAGATAATAAAGAAACAGTAAATATTTTTGTTGATGAATATAAAAAATGTAGTAAGATGATAGAACTTATTAAAGAGATACAAGATGGAAGCATTGATAATCTTCTTATATGGTCAATAGATGATATAGATAAAGATTATGTAGCAGAGTTAGCTAATGTTATTACTAAATATGAAATACCTATAATAAGTTTCTGTGAATCAAGTTCATGGATAAATCATGTAATTAATAAATCAATAAAAGTAGCTTAATATACATACATAACAAAGGAGAAGATGAACATGGATAGAGAGAAAAAAGTAGATGAAATCATTGAGGTAATATCAGAAATAATATTAAATTATCTATCAGAGAATACTGAAGAGAAGATTACAATAAAAAGGTAGAAAGGTGTAAAACACTAATTAAAACTGAAAATATTGAAGTGATTGAAGTATAAGTAAAACTGGAATTACTCATTGGATTAAATATATATTATTAAACTGATAAGAAGTTCCTAAGATAATTTTTAGGAACTTCAATATTTATCAAAGTAAAGGAAAAGGAGATTATTATGAATAAGAAAAAGATAATAGCAATTTATTGCAGAGTATCAACAATAGAACAAGCCGAAGAAGGTTATAGTATAGATGAACAACAAAGATTATTAATTGAATATGCCAATAAGATGGGGTATGAGATTTATAAATGCTATTCAGATAGAGGAATTAGTGGTAAGAACATTAAGAATAGACCAGCATTAAAAGAATTATTAAAAGATGCAGATGAGGGTAAGTTTGAGATAGTGCTTACATGGAAGATTAACAGGGTTGCAAGAAATATGCTAAATTTGTTAGAGATTGTAGATATGCTTGATAAAAGAGGAATAGCTTTTAGGTCATATTCAGAACAATTTGAAACAGAAACTCCTATGGGGAAATTCTCATTGCATATGATGGGAGCAGTTGGTGAATTGGAAAGAGGTACAATAGCTCAAAACGTAAAAATGGGTATGTGTGCACGAGCTAGAGATGGAAAGTGGAACGGAAATGTTTTACTAGGATATGATTTAGAAGAGGTTAAAGATTCATTAAATAAGAAAAGAAAGGATACTATACTTGTAATAAATAAGGAAGAAGCAGAAAGTGTAAGATTTATTTTTAATGAGTATGCTAATGGAAAAGGATATAAAGCTATAACTAATAAGTTAAATAAGCTAGGATATAAGACTAAGAAAGGCAATAATTTTTCAGTAGGTTCAATTAAAGATATACTAACTAATCCTACGTATATAGGTAAAATTAGATATAATGTAAGACAAAATTGGTCAGAGAAAAGGAGGCGTGATATTAATGAAAATCCAATATTAGTTGATGGAATACATGAAGCAATTATTGATATAGATACATGGAATAAAGTACAAGCTATTTTAGAAAGCAAGAAAGGAAAACCTTCAAGAATATATGATGGAGAGTATCCATTAACGGGGATATTAAGATGTCCTAAGTGTGGAGCTGGAATGGTTATATCAAGAACTACTAATACTTTGGTTGATGGAACTAAGAAAAGAATAGCTTATTATTCTTGTGGTAACTGGAAGAATAAAGGTACAGCAGTATGCAACTCTAATTCAATAAGATGTGATAAAGCTAATGAATACGTGTTTAATAAGTTATCAGAGTTGTTTACTAATGAAAAAATGGTTAAAACAGTAGTTGCTAATGTAAATAAGGAAAGAGTTCAAAGAATAAATCCAGCTAAGAAGGAGTTAGAAAAACTTGAAAAAGAGCTAGAAAAGATAGAAAAGAAAAAGAATAAAATATTTGAAGCTTATGAGGATGATATACTAACAAAAGAAGAGTTTCAAGATAGGAAGAAAGAACTAAATGAAAGAGCAAAGAAGATTCAGGAACAAAAGCAACCATTACTTGAAATGCTTTCAGATGAAGTAGATGAAAAAATACCATATGAATATATTAAGAGTATATTAGAAAATTTCAGTAAAGTTTTAAATGGCAACATAAGCAGAGAGCAACAGAAGAAATTGTTACATATGATAATATCAGAAATAACAATTAATGAGCTAAGAGAAATAGATTCAATAAAAATTAAAATAGATGATAATTTAGTAGATTATCTAAGTAAGGAAGAAGGAGTATCTGTAAAAGGTACTCCTTCTTCTTTTGGATTAATAAATATTGGGCTTACTTCATTAAGTTTAAATATTATAATATAGACAAAGTAAGTGATATAGAGGATAATTAATAACAAAGTTAAAGTATGGAAAAACCTCACTTAGTACTGATACGGAGAACCGTATCATAAGTGAATGCGAAAAAAACGGAAATGCAGTATATAATGATGAAGGTATTAGTAGAAAAAGCATAAAATCAAGACTAGCATTGAAGGAACTTTTGAATGATGCACAGGAATAACATCACATTCAATGAAAAGAATATTAATGGAAGCAGAGTAAGTATTGGAGTAGAGATACAAAA
>JAEWQX010000117.1 GCA_023399035.1 Bacillota bacterium
AAGGAAACTGAAATAGTAGAAGGAGTTCCAATAGACAGAAAGAGCAATGTAAAAGCATTCGTTACTATAATGTATGGATGTAACAACTTCTGTACATACTGCGTAGTTCCTTATGTAAGAGGAAGAGAAAGAAGCAGAAAGCCTGAAGATATAGAAAATGAAATCAAGGGATTAGTAGCAGAAGGATACAAAGAAATCACTTTATTAGGCCAAAACGTAAACTCATATGGTAAAGGCTTAGAAGAAGAAATAACTTTTGCTCAATTATTAAGAAGAATCAATGAAATCGAAGGATTAGAAAGAGTAAGATTCATGACTTCTCATCCAAAAGATTTAACTATGGACGTAGTTTATGCTATAAGAGACTGTGATAAGCTATGTGAACAAATTCATTTACCAGTACAAAGCGGAAGCGACACAATATTAAAGGTGATGAACAGACATTACACAAGAGATTATTACTTAAACTTAGCTAAAGAAATCAGAAAGGAAATTCCAGATGTAACTTTCTCAACAGACTTAATCGTTGGATTCCCAGGAGAAACAGAAGAAGATTTCCAAGATACATTAGATTTAGTAAGAGAAGTTAAATACGATGCAGCATTTACTTTCATCTACTCAAGAAGAAACAATACACCAGCAGATAAGATGGAAAATCAAATTCCAGATGACGTTAAACATGAAAGATTCAACAGATTAGTTGAAGCAGTTAACGTAGGAATCATTGCTGGTAACAAAGCAGTAGAAGGTAAGACTGTAGAAGTATTAGTTGAAGGAACAAGCAAAAACGATGAAACTAGATTAACAGGAAGAACTAGAAACGGAAAGCTTGTAAACTTCCCTGGATGCAAAGAATTAATCGGAAAATTAGTTAACGTTAAAATAGTAAAAGCTAACTCATTCTCATTAGTAGGGGAAATTGAAGAGTAGTCTTATATAAAAGAACAGCATATAGACTTATAAACAAAAAAATTCAGTAATTTTGATTGCTGGATTTTTTTGTTTTTATGAATCAAAATGCTGAAAGATGAGTGGATATAATTTTAAATTATCAGAAATTCACAGTCTGAAAAATAAAGAGTGTAATGAAGCACACGCTTATTTTTCATAATATTTTGTTATTTTCAAAGCATAGCAAATAGTTCTTTAAGAATAAACTTTCCTAAAGAACTAAATAATCTTTCGCAACTTGCTGCGAAAAAAATCTATTTTTATAGATTTTCAAATCGAAATTATTTTATAATGTCTACAAATTCACAGCCAATAACTTTTGGAAGATCATTAGGATTCATTTCTATCTGAGAACCTATTTTACCTCCGCTGAAAACTATAGTTTCACAATCTAAAGCTGTGTTATGTACAAATGTCTTAAATACCTTCTTCATGCCAAGGGGAGAGCAGCCGCCACGAATATATCCTGTTATCTTATTAATGTCCTTTACATGGATCATTTCAATATTCTTTTCACCAGCAGCCTTAGCAGCTTTCTTCATATCAAGTTCCTGTGCAACTGGTACAACAAAAACAAAATTTTCTTTTGAATGTCCAACTGTTACAAGAGTCTTAAAAACACAAGCTTCATCTTTTCCTATTTTATGTGCAACAGCAACTCCATCTATTTTTCCATCTTCATTTTGATAGCTATGAGTAGTATATTGTATTTTATTTCTATCTAATAATCTCATTGCATTAGTTTTGTTTTCTTTTGACTTTGCCATTATGTTATTCCTCCAGTCATGTGATTATTATTATCACTTATATTTCCTTACTTTTCTATATTAATTATATCATATTCATTTTTAGGTTAAAATTTAAAATTTCCTATATGTTTTATTTTTATGCCTCTTTCCATCTCTCCCTCTGTTTTTTATGCAAAATTTGAAAGGGGAGTGTTATATTGAATAAAAAATTAAGCTAATATTAATGTTTAAAAATTAAATATTAGTATATACATAATCTATATATTAATATTTAAATAATAGCATATTGAATTACATTATAATATATTGATATTCATATTTCTATATATATGTATTGGTATAGCGAATATTATCATACAAATACTGAATATGCATATTGATTTAATTAATTTTAATAAAATTTGAAATATTATAGATATAGTATTTATAATATTTAATTTGTATATAAATCTAAATTTATTTTAAAATCGATAAAGAAATAACTAAAATATGAATAAATATAACTAAAAAATATGTTTTAATTATATAGCTATTAATAAATATATAAACTGGATTTTTTAAAATATGCATATTGATTATTAAATATACATATAAATACGAATTTTATGCATATTTTATGTATATAAATTATATTTATGCAAAACATCATATATAATAAAATTTTATATAACAGCAAGCACTGAGTAATTAATGTATGTTAATTCGTAAATAATGCATAAAAATAAAGCAAGTTAAATATGAATTGAAAAAAGATAAATGAAAAAATGCAAAATATAAAGTAAAAATTGTACATTCAAAAGATATCTTATAATAATTTCGCTAAATATACATTTAGCGAAATTATTGAAAGAAAATCATAAGTCTGATATAATATAGTTAAACCAAGTGTATAAGCCGTTTTGCGAGGATTTAAACATCAAAATGATTAAATTCGTACATTTGATATAAATATATAGAAATGATTTAGGTGATAATTATGAAATATGACATTCAAGTACTTAAAAATGACGATCTTCCAGAAAGCGTTTCTGATTTTCTTAATTATTTAGAAACTATAAAAAGTAAGTCGCCAAATACAATAAATGCTTATAAGATAGATTTAACGCTGTTTTTCAGGTTTTTATCTATTTATCGAGGTCTTGTTAAAAATGATACAGAATTTGAAAATATCGATATCAGCAGGATTGATGATGAATTTATTAAAACTATTAAATTAAGGGATTTATATGCATTCCTTTCCTTTACTGAAAAACATAGAAACAACAGCTCTTATGCCAGAGCCCGTAAGGTTGCAACATTAAAATCATTTTTTAAATATCTCTTTGGAAAAGCTAAAATAATATCAGAAAACCCGGCTACGGAACTGGAATCCCCTAAAATAAATAAGCGTCACCCAGTTTATTTAACACTAAATCAAAGCATAACACTTTTGGAATCCTTAGATAAAACTAATAAGAATTATGCACGCGATTACTGTATACTTACGTTCTTTTTAAACTGCGGTATGCGTTTATCTGAACTATGCAGCATTGAAAAAGATAAAATACGTGAAGACACATTAACTATTGTAGGTAAAGGTGATAAAGAAAGAACTGTATATTTAAATGATGCATGTTTAAAAGCTCTCGAAAACTATTTAAATGTTAGAGATGAGTCTAAAGCAACTGAAGAAAATAAGAAATATTTATTCTTATCATCTAGAAATTCACCTATTAATAAACGTACTGTTGAGATAATGATTAAAAAGCACATTACCAATGCTGGTTTTACAGATCAAAAATACACGCCTCATAAACTGAGGCATACAGCTGCTACCTTGATGTATAAATACGGAAATGTTGATATAAGAAGTTTGCAGAACATCTTAGGACACGAAAATATATCTACAACTCAGATTTATACCCATGTTGATGATGATGATTTAAGAGATGCAGTTAAATCAAATCCTTTATCAAAACTATAAAAACTATAAAAATTATAAGTGATACTTCTCTACTTTATCAAAAAAGATGAACAAGCTTTAAAAGCACGTTCATCTTTTTTGTCTATTATACTATAGGATTGCCATAAAGATTATTGAATTCATTTATATATGCGTCGTTTGAGCCTTCATAAATAACTACTGTATTACCTTTTCTGTAGTAATGAGGTTTTGTTGTATAAATTGCTGTTCCATTTATACTTAATCCATCTGTAGAAATCTTTGATACTGCATCATCAGCATCTTTTGAATTATCAAATTCATATACTCTTACAACATCTCCATCTGCTAAATAATCTGTTTCGGTTGCTGTAAAATAATCTTTTTTAGTATCTGCTGAATCCTTTATATCGTGTCCTGCTTTTACTAAATCATCTTTAACATCTATAGCAGTATATTTTATTGCGTCACCGACACCTTCAACTCCATCTTTAATTGACTCTGCTCCATCTTTTACTGCATCTCCTGCTTTGTCAGCACTCTCTTCTAATTTATTTGTTGCGTTATTTCCATTGTCTGTTGCGTTATCTGTGGTGTTTTTATTTCCACATCCGCTCATTAACGCTCCAACACTAAGCATAGCTGCTAAGGATAATGCTAAAATAGATTTATATTTCATAGGATTCACCCTTTCTATAATAAATATAACATTAGTATTATGTGAAATTAATATAAAACTATTCAGCATATATACCTGTAATTTTATGTTATATATAAATTAAAAATGAGTGAAATAAAAATGAGTGAAATAAAATTCCACTCATTTTCTACACTATATTATTTGTCTATTTTTTTAAAACGTCTTACGCCTGGATATACTTCTTCTGTCATATCTTCAAAATCAGCATCATTTAAATCAGAAAGCTCTTCGATATATTCAATATGTTCAAATGCATCTTCGTACTCTTCTTCATCGTAGTTTTCATCAAATGAACTGCTGTTTATTCCAAATCTGCTGTAGATTTCTTTTAAATCTAAGTTTTCTTTATTTATTTCATCTAATTCATCTTCGTTAAGGTTAGATTTTAAATCATTTGCAAATTCTTCTTCAAGTACTGCATTTTCTTCAATGTTCTTTGCTATATCTTCAATTTTAATAGCTTTAGTATCTATACCTTCCATTTCAAGACATTTACCGCAGTTATCACAGATTTTATTTTCAAAGATATCGCAGTAATCATCATCTGTATATTTATATGCCATTTAACAGCACTTCCTCTCCAAATAAAGTCATCTTAACATTATAACAAAAGCATATATAAAAATCAAATATTAGTGTTGGGCTATTTTCTTCCTCTTATTTCATTAAGCTTATTTTCTATAAGTTCTAAAACTTCTTTTCTGTCATTTTCATTATTTACGTAATCATAATGATCTATATTAATAGTTAGCACATCTGAAGCTTTGTAGTGTTTATATATCCACTCATCGTATCCTGACCATAAAAGCTTATAATAATCCACAAGGCTTTCATCTAATTCATAATCCCTGCCACGGCTTTTTATCCTATTTAATATAGTTTCAAAGCTTCCTGTTAAGTAAATCATCAAATCTGGAGCCTTTTTAGGAAGCTCCTGCAGTTCTTCTAACATATTGTTCAATAAATCAGTATATAAATTATATTCTAAATCAGAAATTCTTCCCAGGTCTTTATTTACCTTGGCAAAGTACTGGTCTTCATATATACTTCTATCTAATACATTATTTTCATTATATAAAGCTTGTTTTATGCTTTTAAATCTAGTATTAAGAAACCACAGCTGCAATAAAAATGGATATCTGTTTGTTTTAATTTCATCATCACTTGCAGTATAGAATAGTGGTAAAATTGGATTATCATCTACACTTTCATAAAATACTTCAGTACCAAATTTCTCACCTATTAACTTAGCCAAACTTGATTTACCTGCACCAATCATTGCGCCTATTGTAATCACCATATCACCTTTTCCTTTCAATTTCCTTTGTAAAACTGTTTAAAGTTTTAGAATATGGATAGTATATAAAATGTATAATGTATATTGTATATTATTAATTTATGTTTTAAACCCGAATTAGTATATCATCATATTACAATTTAGTAAATGTATATTTTAATCTGATTTTTCCTATATAATCCTATACAATATTTTGGAATTTAACACAGAACATAGGTTTGCTATATATACAACAATATGATATAATGTTTCTAAGAATAGCGAGGTGTGTGCAATGGGCGACGGAAAAGATAAACAGTCAGAAATATACGAGTTTTTAAAAGCTTATACAGAAAATAAAGGTTATCCACCATCAGTTAGAGAGATATGTGAAGCAGTTTCACTAAAATCAACTTCAACTGTTCATGGTCATTTAAAAAGATTAGAAAAAAAGGGACTTATAAAAAGAGATCCATCAAAGCCAAGAGCATTAGAAATAGCTGAATTATCTACTCCTAAGAAGGAAATGATTTCAATTCCCATAGTAGGTAAAATTACAGCTGGTCTTCCAATACTGGCTACAGAAAATGTAGAAGATACTTTTTCATTACCCCTTGATTTTATAAAACATGATAGAGAATTATTTATGCTTAGAGTTTCAGGTGAAAGTATGATTAAAGCTGGTATAAACGATAAGGATTTAGCTATTATAGAAAGCTGCAGTGATGCTGCAAATGGTGAAATTGTTGTTGCATTAATCGATGACAGCGCTACTATCAAAAGATTCTATAAAGAAAAAGATCACATAAGGCTTCAGCCTGAAAATGACAGCATGGATCCTATAATAGTAGATAACTGTTCAATTCTTGGAAAGCTTGTAGGTATATATAGAGCATATTAGTTTATAAATAACTAAATTAAGTCTTATTTTAATCCCCCATATATTACTTAAATATAAGTGATATATGGGGGATTAATTTATATATTAGCTTTTAAGCACCTTATCAAGGCCTATAAGAACTCCTATCTTACCATGATCAAAGTTTATACCACCCTGCATGTAAGCTATGTACGGCTCTCTTATAGGGCCATCTGCTGATAATTCTATTGTAGAACCAGATATAAATGCACCTGCAGCCATTACTATTTCGCTGTCATATCCAGGCATAGCCCATGGTTCACATACTGCAAAAGCATCTATTGGAGAACCAGCCTGTATTCCGCTGCAGAAATTAACAAGTTTCTTTGGATCACCGAATTCTATAGCCTGAATTATATCAGTTCTTTTTTCATTCGATGAAGGGAATACTTTAAATCCTGCTATTTCCATAACTCTTGCAGTGAATATTGCAGTCTTTACTGCTTCCATAGTTACGTGAGGTGCTGAGAATAATCCTTGAAATAAGCTTCTCATCAATCCATAAGTAGCACCATACTCTCCTCCTACACCTGGAACAGTCATTCTGTTTGCAGCAGCTTCTACATATTCCTTTTTACCTACTATGTATCCGCCACCTGGAGCTATTCCTCCACCTATGTTCTTCATAAGTGATCCTGCCATGATGTCAGCACCAAAATCTGTAGGCTCTACAGTTTCAACAAATTCACCATAGCAGTTATCTACAAATATTATTACATCTTTTCTTACCTCTCTTATATGCTCAATAACTTCTGCAATTTGAGATACTAAGAAAGATTTTCTTGAGGCATATCCAGTACTTCTTTGTATATGTATAAGTTTTATACTTTCATCTTTTAAAGCTTCTTTTATTTTATCAAATTGGAATTTTCCTTCATTATCTAAATCTACTACTTCAGTTGTAATACCATATTGATCTAATGAACCAGGATTTTTCTTTTTAGATAAACCTAATACTCCAAGCAAAGTATCATATGGCATACCAGATACGCATAATATCTTATCACCTGGTCTTACGTTTCCTGCTATTGCACACCCTATAGCATGTGTACCACTTACTATATGAGGTCTTACTAGTGCTGCTTCAGCTTTGAATATTCTAGCATATAC
>JAEWQX010000154.1 GCA_023399035.1 Bacillota bacterium
GTAAATATTTCCAATAAATTAATAAATATTAAGCAGTATTGAAAAAAGAAAAGAATAATTGACATAAAAGATGAATAATAGTAAAAAGTGTAATAAAAATATTAAATCTGTAGATAAAAGATGCATAATGGTATATAATATATAATATGTAATTGAATATGCAAAATTAATGAAAGTTGATGACGCAAAGCTATAGGGACTAAGGATTTTATTTAGGATTTATGTCAGCCAGTTGCCGGGGGAGTATATACCTTTGTTTATACTAGTTATATTTGTTTTGACTAGTTTTGTAAAACTGCTGCTTTATAAGTGGCTTTTTTTAAGGTTATAACTGAATGTTTTTTTAGCACACGATGAAAATTGAGAATTTTAAAAGTGGATTTATTTAATAAAATTATATAAAATATAGATGAAGTGTATCAGAAAAGTATTTTAAATACAAAAAACAAAAAAATATAGCGAAAAATCTTATATTATTTTATAATTAAAAGTAGAATAGTTTAGAATAATAAATAAAAACAATGTTTAAAAGGGAAAACGGGGAGGATTTATGAAAATACAGTCTGGAAATGGTGAAAATACTTATAATTTGCTTAAATCAGGATTGAAGGCGGCAAATATGAGAGCAAAAACTATATCAAATAATATGGCTAATATAAATACTAAGAATTATAAAAAGTTTAGTGTGGTTTTTGAGGAAAATTTAAAAAATGATTCGGATTCAAGTTTCAAAATGAGGACAAGCAATGAAAATCACTATACAAGCAATTCGTCGTTTTTAAAGAGAACTAAAGATAGTCATTTATGCGATGATGAAAGTACATATGGTGACAATATATCAATACATCAGGATAATAGTACAAGCATGAGGAGCGATGGAAATAATGTTGACCTGGAAGTTGAAAAAGTCAATCAGGCAGCAAATACATTAAAGTATAATGCTTTGATAACTAGTATTAATAATAAATTTAATGGACTTAAGACTGTTATAAAATAAGGGGGATTTTGAATGAATGCATTTAAGACTATGCAGATTAGTGCTACTGGCCTTTCAGCTGAGAGACTTAGAATGGATACTATAACTTCTAATATGGCTAATGCAAGCACTACAAGAAGTGCTGATGGAAGCGGGCCATATGTAAGAAGGATTGCAGTATTTCAAGAAGCACTAGATGCAAATAAGGAAATGGCTGGGGTTAAAGCAGTTAAAATTGAAAAGGACAACTCTCCTTTAAGAAGAGAATATAATCCAAACCATCCAGATGCAGATGAGGATGGTTATGTAACTATGCCTAATGTAAATGTGCTTAATGAAATGGCTGATATGATGGTAGCAACAAGATCCTACGAGGCTAATGTTGATACTTTTAATGCGCTTAAAAGCATGTTTTCAAAAGCTTTGGAAATTGGAAAGTAGGGAGAAGTTAAATTATGAGAATTGAAGAGAATTTTGCGAGACAGGAAGCGTTATTTAATGCTAAGTTTAACAGCAGACTTAATAATGTAGGTAATGATGGAGCTCAGACTACAAATGATAATACTTTCAGCAGTGTACTTAAACAAGCTATAGATGGAACAAATGAAAAGCTCGTGTCATCTGATAAGGCAACAAGTGCGTTTGTCAGAGGTGATGACGTCAATATTGATGAAGTTATGATTAAAAACCAGGAAGCTAGTTTATGTCTGCAGTTTTTAACACAGACTAGAGATAAATTACTTGAGGGGTATGAAACATTATCAAAACTGCAATTGTAGTAATATGTGAGGAGAGCTAAATAATGAACAAACTTTTAGAAAAAGTTAAAGAACTTTTTGAGAAGTTTAAATCTCAGAGTAAGAAGATTAAAATTGCAGTGATTGTATCTGTAATAGCTGTTATAGTAGCTATTGCCAGCGCAATATTTTACACAACATCAAATAAATATGCGATTTTATTTTCAAATTTGGATACAACAGATGCAAAAACTGTAGTTGATTATCTGACAACTGAAAAAATAGAAAACAAGATAGACAGCAGCACTAATACAATATGGGTGCCAAAAACTGAAGTTGATAAATTAAAGCTGGAATTGGCACCAGACCTTAAGTCAGGAAGTACGGGATATGAACTTATGGATGAACAGAGCTCGTTTGGTATGACTGATGAAGAATTTAAGCTTAAGAAGAAGAGAATGCAGGAAGGGGAGATAGAGAAGGTTATAAAGAGCCTTGACCCTATAGAAAATGCAAAAGTGAATATTACAGAAGCCGATAGTTCTGTTTTTGTAAAGGATAAATCAGAACGTTCTGCTGCTGTTACTATTAAGCTTAAAGAGGGTGCATCTTTAACTGACGAACAGATTAAAGCAATTGTTGCAGTTGTGTCTACAAGTGTAGAAAATCTTCCAAAGAACAATGTTACTGTTATTGATCAGTATTCAAATTTACTTACTAAGGATTTAAACGATGAGGAAACTGGCCAAGCTAGTTCTGAAACTATATCAAAACAACATAAAGCAGAACAGGATTATGAAGAAAGACTACAAAAGTCAATAATCAGCCTTCTAGAACCAATTGTTGGAAAGGGGAATGTTTCAGCAACTGTTAAGGCTACACTTGACTTTGATGCAAAACAGATCACAGAAAATACAGTTGATCCTAATAAGGTTATTGTAAGTCAGGAAACTTCAAAGGAAACAAACAGCAGTGGTGATGGAACTGTATCAGAAAGCCCTGTTGACAATAATATGAGCAATGAAATCGTTGATAACAATGGAACTTCCACTTCCACAAAGGAAGAACAGAAGACAAACTATGATTCTGGAAAGAGTGAAATAAAGACAATAGGGGCTCAGGGAAAGGTTTCTAGATTGACAGCAACTGTTTATCTTAACAGATCTGATCTTACAGAAGCAGAAATACAGGAATATGAACAGGAACTTGCTAATGCCATAGGTATAGATCCAACAAGAGGAGATCAGATAACTGTAAATGGAAAAGCATTTGATACAAGTGCTTCAGATGCAGCAAAAGCAGCTATAGATGAAATGAATGCTGAAGAAGCAGCTAAGAAGAGAACAATGATGATGATTGCAGGCGGAATTGCAGCAGCCATATTAATTGGTGCAATTATATTCTTCATAATAAAGAGAAGAAAGAAACAAGAAGAAGAAGAGGAACAATTATTGGATACATTAATTGACGATACTATAGTTCCTAAAGAACCAGATGCATTTGATCCTATTGAATTTGAGACTGAAACTCAGAAATCTCACTTAGAAAATGAAATTAAGAAATATGCTACTGAAAAACCAGAACAGGTAGTAGAAATAATCAAGTCTTGGTTAACTGAAAATGAGAGGTGATAGCTATGCCAAAGGACGAACGTAAACTGACTGGTGTACAAAAGGCAGCAATATTATTTATTACTCTTGGGCCGGAAGCATCATCTGGTATATTGAAAAAATTACCAGAAGCTGACATTCAGAAGATAACTTATGAAATTGCCAATATTACTTCTGTAACATCAGAACAGAGAGAAGAAATATTAAATGAATTTTTACAGATAAATAAAGCCAGAGATTACATTATTGAAGGCGGAATGGATTATGCTAAGCAGCTTTTATCAAAAGCATTAGGAGCACA
>JAEWQX010000215.1 GCA_023399035.1 Bacillota bacterium
TATATGATTTGCACGGAATTTATATAATATAGTTATGTTATATATGAATTAAATGCATAAAGAATAATATTAAGCATATAAGCTTCAGGAATAGCATGAACTATATGAACATAGGAAATAATGCCCAAGAAATATGTGTAATAAATAATTATATATATTTAAAATAACATTCATAGGCAGATAAACAAAGACAGGTAGAAATATAAATGTTTCTGCCTGTCTTGTTATATGTAAGCTTATTATTTTTGAGAGAGAAGAAATCAAGCTTAATTACTCATGAAGTTATTATTTGTAAGTTGTATGACTTGATGGCTCATCTTCACCATAAGGACTTTTTGAATGAGCCTTATTATTCATATCTTCAGCATAGTTAGTAGAAGAAGGATTTGATGATGGTTTGCTGCATCCACAGTCAGGATATTTCTTATTGCTCATAAAACATTCCTCCATTTATAAGTTATTTCAAAAATAGTTTATCCATATATGAAGAATAAATTCTTTAAAGTAAATATAAAAAATGATGGATATGAAAATCAATCCATCATTTTAAAAACTGGTGAGTCTTGCCCATATTATAAGCTATTCTTATTATGCATTTCTCTTCTTTAGTCATTTTTCTGTTGAACATCTTTTCAAACTGAGCAATAAGCTTTTCTGTATCAACTTTCAATGAAGGCTTTGAAGTCCTGCTGTAATTAGGATTAGAGTAAATGCTTGGCTGTATATGGTTTTTATATACTTTTCTGAATATATGAGCAGTGTATACTGCATCATTTATAGCATTATGAAAGTCGTGCTCTACAGGAATGTTCCAATACTCCACAGCAGTCTTTAAACCAATCCTGTTTCCTTTAGGTGTATTGAATTCCTTAGATGCCAAACTTTGTATATCCATATATCTTTTAAGATTATTATTGCTGTTTAATTCATGGAAATGTATATTTCTCAGCAGTTGTTTTATATCGTCAAGTCCCCAGACACACATTACAAAATCATCATGTCCAATAAATTTCATAAATTCATTATAGACACATGGAAATAACTCCTTATCATTAAGCATATCAGTTGAAATACCTGTAAGTTCCTGTATGAAAGGATGAATTTCTTTATATAGAGAAGGCTTAACATACTTATTAAATGTTGATATTATCTCTAGATTTTCATCCAGTTTAACAGCACCAATCTGTATTATTTCAAAAGGCATTTCCAGTGATCTGTTGACCTTGGAATCTTCAGTTTTTTTGGAATTTGATATATTTATCTTTTCAGCTGCATCACTTTGACACAAATTTATGTCTGCAGAATTGTCTTTTGATGATTCTTTAGGGGAATCGGAATTTTCTGTATTCTTTTTTGTGTACAGCTGATTAAATTCTAAGTCAAATACTATGTAATTCATATTTATCTACCAATCCTTAATATTTAATCATTATATAATTATACCATGAACTCTTTTATAAATACAAAATAACGTTACTTAATAGAATATGAATTGTTAAATAGTAATATATCAAAAAATTATTAATAGATTATACACATATTTTACCCATTATTGTGAATTCACATACCTATGAGTTAAGATACTTGTGAATCATAAGTTCAAAAGTTTCAATACAATAGGCAAAGAATGGATTTGGATAATAGTTATCGTTATCCAATTTTTCGCAGTCAGGAATTATAAAGCATATATCAGAATTCTTTGAAAGAGTACTTTCAGAGTTTCCTGTGAAAGAAATTATCTTTAAGTTTCTTTCCTTTGCATACATACATGAATTTACACAGTGCTTTCCTTCTCCAGACTTAGATATGAGTATGACAGAGTTCATTGCTTCTGCATGATTATCTAATAGGATATCAAGATCTATAAAAGTAGACATGATGATTCTCTTGCCAAGAACAAGGAGTTTCATATAAATATATTTTGAAACTATTTCAGAAAAACCTTCACCTGAAATGAGGATATTCCCATCCTTTATGCATTTTATAAAGTCTTCACATGCACCTTCATAATTAGTGGTGAATATGTTTCGCTCTTTTATTCCTTCAAACAGATTATCAGAATTTTGTGAGGAAAGTTTGTTTTTTAACGAATATATCATTTCTACAAAACCGCTGTAGCCAAGCTTTTTTGCAAGACGTATTATTGTTGAAGGGGAAGTGAAGTTATCTTTGGCAATGGACCGTATACCTTTATTGATGCATATATCAATATTTTCAATAAGATATGTTATTATTGTTTCTTCCACTGGTGTAAGTTTAGTTTCACCCAGAAATTTACTTAAATCAAGCATTGAAATTTACCTCTTTTTTTATTTATTACTTGAGAATGATTAAAATTATAATGAAGCTATATTTTTTAATAATTATGGATACTTTGGATTTATGATTTCTAAGTGTAATTACTCACCAAATTTTTAAGAAATATAGCAGTAGATTTATAAAATCTAAACATTATAGAATCACACAGCTTGTTTCAATTTTGATAACATGTTTCTTTATTCGATAACATATTTCGAGTTAATCAATATCTATTTATTATTAATATTTAGTGTGATAATATGAATGTATAAAAGGTTTACATTTTTATTATATACTATTTAGAGGAAAGAAGGAATAAGAAATGAAGATTATTATTGCAGATGATTATAATGCTATGAGCAGAATTGCTGCTCTAGAGATAAAAAATCTTATTGATAAAAAGCATAATCCAGTTATAGGGCTAGCTACTGGCAGCACTCATATAGGAACATATGAAGAACTCATAAGGATGAACAAAAATAAAGAAATAGATTTTTCAGGAGTCAAGACAATAAATTTAGATGAATATATAGGACTTGATGGAAGCAACAATCAGAGCTATAGGTATTTTATGAATGAAAAATTATTCAATCATATAAATATAAATAAGAAAAATACATTTGTACCTGATGGCGCAGCAGATGATATCATGGAAGAAGCAAAAAATTATGACAAGATGATAGATGGATTGGGTGGAATCGATCTTCAGATTTTAGGAATTGGAAATAATGGACATGTGGCATTCAATGAACCGGATGATTATTTAAATGTTGGAACACATGTGACAAGACTTACACAAAATACAATAGAAGCAAATGCAAGATTTTTTGATTCAATGGATGATGTGCCTAAAGAAGCAATCACAATGGGACTTGGCCAGATTATGAAAGCCAGAAAAATAATACTTTTAGCAAATGGAATAAACAAAGCAGAAGCTGTCAAAGGACTTTTATCAGGAAAGATTACAACAGATAATCCTGCAACACTTCTTCAGCTTCATAGAGATGTAACACTGATAATAGACAGAGAAATAGCAGACTCAATAGAAGAAACACATTCTTATAAATCTGCAGTTTAAGTAGACATGTGCTCTCAAAAATATTAATATTGTATAGAAATGATAAAAATGAGTGATATAATTTGAAAATTTAATTTTCTGATTAAAAAGGAGATATGAAAATGATAATTAAAAACTGCCGTATTATTTATAAGGACAGGATTGAGCAGGGATGTGTAAGTATTAATGAGGGCAGGATTGAAAAAATTAATCCTGAATTCCATGATGATGAAAATATACTTGATGCACATGGGTTATATCTTTCACCAGGATTTATAGATGTACATATTCATGGTGCAGGAGGATATGACACTATGGATGGAACTGAAGAAGCAATAAACACAATATCAAAGGTCATAGCTGAACATGGAACAACATCATTCCTGCCTACGACGATGACAGTTTCAATTGAAGAAGTAAATAAATCAATGAAGGTAATAAAAAAGCTTAAGGATGAAGGTTCAGAAGGTGCAAATGTTCTTGGTGCACATCTTGAAGGGCCCTTTGTAAGCCCTCATGCTATAGGAGCACAGAATCCAAAGCATTTGCTGGCTCCATCAATAGAAGCTTATGAAAAAATGGTTGAAGGCTGTGAAGATGCGGTAGTTTCAATAACTTTAGCGCCAGAAGCAGAAGGAGCACAGGAATTCATTGAAAATATTTCAAAAAGAGGAGTAGTATGCAGTGCCGGCCACACTAAAGCATGCTATGATGAAATGATGAAGTCAATAGAATGGGGAATATCACATTCTACACATCTTTACAATGCAATGACACCGTTTACTCACAGGGAGCCGGGAGCTGTAGGAGCTATATTTGACAGCAGTATTACTACTGAAACAATATGTGATGGAATCCACATTTCATATCCAGCTTTAAGGATAGCATACAAACAGAAGACTACTGATAAGGTAATGCTGGTGAGCGATTCTATGATGGCATGCTGCATGAAAGATGGAAATTATTCTTTAGGAGGGCAGGATGTAATAGTTAGTGAAGGCGCAGCAAGACTTAAAAATGGATCACTTGCAGGTTCAGTGCTTACTATAGACAAGGCTGTTAAGAATGTGTACAAGAACTGTGACATTCCATTGCATGAAGCAGTAAAGATGGCATCCTATAATGGAGCAAAACACTGTGGAGTACATGATAGAAAGGGACTTATTGAAGAAGGCTATGATGCAGATATTCTTTTATTCGATGATGATATAAACATCAGAAAGGTATTTATAAATGGAGAAGAAATCTACAGCAATATGCAGTAAAGAAAGCATAACCTTATATGTAGTAAAACAAATTGAACTATATTATAAACATCCAGTGTCATAGCTAAAATGACCTGGCTGTTTTTTTATGAATCGTCATGATATAAAATAGACATAAGCAGATATATAACCTGTCATAATAACTGCAGTAAAACAGTAATATTTATATTAAATATATTTAAGGAGAAAGGATAACATGAATATAGGAATAGCAGGTTCGGGAATGATAGTGCCAGATTTTTTAAAGGCAGCAGCAAAAGTGAGTGAAATAGAGGTAAAGGCAATATGCGGAAGAGAAAAAAGCAGAGAAAAGCTTGAATGGATTTCCTCAGAATATAATATTGAAAAAATTTATTATGATTATGATGAAATGATAAATAGGGATAAAATAGAAACAATATATGTTGCAATGCCTAATAACATGCATTATGAATATGCAAAGGCAGCATTGAATGGAGGAAAGAATGTAATACTTGAGAAACCGTTTGCATCTAATCTTGGACAGGCAGAGGAGCTTGTAAAAATTGCACAAGAAAAGAGAGTATATTTATTTGAAGCAATAACAAATCAGTATTTCCCTAATTATTACAAGGTTAAGGAGTTAGTTTGTGAACTTGGTGATATAAAGATTGTAGAATTAAATTATTCACAGTATTCAAGCAGATATGATTCATTTAAAATGGGAGAAGTGCTTCCTGTATTCAATCCAAAAATGTCTGGCGGTGCATTGATGGATTTAAATGTATATAATATATATTTTATTACTGGATTATTTGGCCAGCCAGATAAGATTCATTACTATGCAAATGTGGAAAAGGACATCGATACATCAGGAATACTCATTATGGAGTATCCAAAATTCAAGTGTACTGCTATTGGTGCAAAAGACTGCAAAGCACCATTAAATATAAATATCCAGGGAGACAAGGGATATATAAACAGCAGCAGCCCTGCAAATGTTTTTTCAGAATTTACTTTTGCTAGGAATGACGGAAACTGCGAAGAATTCAGCTTAAATGAAGTAAAAGAGAGATTATATTATGAATTATGTGAATTTGTAAAAATGACAGAAGAAGATGATTATGATAGAAATATTGAACAAATGAATCATTCATTAATGGGCATGAATATCCTAGATGAAGCCAGAAGACAGGCAGGTATAGAAATTCAGGGGCTTTAATGTTGAAATTTGCTGGAAATATGTTAGTATAGGTTGTGAATACAAAAATATAGCACTAAAGAGGAGAACATATGAAGAAAAAATTAGTTTTAGCACTTCTGCTTTCAGTATTCAGCATTCTTGTTGCATGCAATATTGATAATGAGCATGAAACAGGAATTTCAGATGAAATAAATAATATTACCATAAATCAGGAGGGAACTTCTAATCAGGAAACTTCAGGTACACAATCTCAGTCAGAAGAAGATTCAGAAAGGGAAAGCAATACAGAAGCTTTAGATGAGGACAGTGAAACTAACAGCAGCAGTTCTGAAAAATTTGATATGAAAAATATTGATGTTGTAATAGAAGATGAAAGCTTTATAACGCAGATGGATGTTGTCTTCCAGAACATTGACAGCTATGTTGGCAAGACAATGAAAGTTGAAGGTTTTATAGGCGGCATTGATGGAAAGCGCTTCAAGGTGTTAAGATTGTATGATATGGCACATGAGGATCATTCACATGAAATTACTGTAGGAGTAAATGCAGAATATGATGGTGAAATTCCAGCTGAAGATACCTGGGTTGAAATTGCAGGGGTAATAACAAAAGGCACAGTTGATGGCAGGGAACAGCCTGTCATAAAGGTGAAGAGACTTGAAAAGAAATTCACTCATGGTAAGGATAAAGTCTACAATTAATAAAAACTTCAGTAAGATATATGGATAATAAATTATGAGCTTTAAAAAGGTCATGTTTAAGCATATTAATTACAGCAATAAAGGGAGATAAACATAGGAGAAACCATATGAAAAAATCAATATAAAAAAATGTCTTATGGAAAGTTTGACTTTCTATAAGGCATTTTTTGATAAAATCTGATATATGAAGTTGAAAAAAGAAGCATATTTTCATATAATGTATATAAAGTAATATAATTACATGATAGGAGTATTGGTTTGGAAGATAGGGAGTATACAATAGGGGATTTAGAACTGCTTTTGGATAACATTCCATATGCAGTATGGCTGAAAGATGAAAATGGAAGATATAAATATGTGAATAGTGTGTGTTTAGAGAGATTTGGTTTAGGACGAAGAGACGTAATAGGAAAAACAGATAAAGAAATTATGGATAATAATTTTGCATATAACTGTCATAAAAGCGATGAATACGTTAAGAATACTGGCAGAGGAATATCCTTTGAAGAACATTCTGTTTTTAATGGAGAAGAAGTATATTATGACGTTTATAAGAAAGCAATTGTAAGGAAAGATAGTAAGGATAAGCTTATAGGGGGGATATCAAAGGAAATAAGTGTTTCAAGAAACATACAAAATGCAGCAATACAAAATCTTATTATGATTTCAGGAACTGAAAGAGATGAGGACAATAAAAAATATGATGGAATAATAATCAATGAAATAAAAGGTAAGATAAAAGCAGATGATATTGCAGTATATTTATATGATGAAAGTTGTAAAAAAATGAAGTTATATATACATCAAGGTTTCAATAATTCAGTTTTTCCTGACTATGAAATCAATAATAGGATAAAGGAATTTGATTCTGATATACACACGAGCAGAATAAAATGGACATTTAATGGAATAGATATGAAGTATATATATCCTATAAGAGTTAATAATAAGATGTGTGGATCATTGGAAATATATTACAGGTGTGATATGCAGGATTATTTTGATGATAGTTTTATCATCCAGGCATGTGCCTTTTTGGGTGTTATATTTGATAATAGAGGTGTTTCAAAACATTTAAACAGCGAACTTGAAAAAAGAGCTGATATACAGAAAATGCTTCAAATGATCATTGATACATCAATAGATATGTATACTTTGATTATAAAAGTTGGTAATGAGTATAGATGGATGGATATAAATAAAAAATGTCTGGAACTTACAGGATGGAGCTATGAAGAGCTGTATCCAAAGGCTTTTGATGAATTAATACATACTAATGATATTTTAATGTTTAAGGAATACATTGAAAATAATAAAGAGTGTAAAAACTTTGTGTGCAGGTTATTGTGCAAGAGCGGGAAATACAAAGTCATGAGCTTGGATTGGAGCTATTTATCAGAAGAATCCATTTTAATTACAGGGAAGGACATAACAAATGAAAGGGAGCTTTTGAAAGATAAGAAAGACCTTGAGCAGGCTGTTGAGGTTGAAACTCTTAAGAAAGAATTTTTTGCAAATCTATCTCATGAATTTAAGACACCATTAAACATAATACTTTCCACAGTTCAGGTTATCCTGGCATATATAAATAGTAATGTTGATTACCTCAGTTATGAAAAAGTCGTTAAGTATATAAAAGGAATAGAGCAGAATTCATATAGACTCCTAAAACTTGCAAATAACATGATTGATATAACAAAGATCGATGGAGGGTTTTATGAAGTTGAACTGGATAACTATAATATTGTAGAAGTTGTAGAAAATATAGTTCAGTCTTTAGCCACATATATGAAAGATAATAAAAGAAATATAACATTTGATACAATGGAAGAAGAAATAATTACAGCATGTGACCCGGAAAAGATCGAAAGAATAATACTTAATCTCTTATCTAATTCTATGAAATACACATCCGCTGGAGGACACATAGATGTAGGAATGGAGGTTACTTATGACTGTAGAAATGTCATAATAAAAGTGAGAAATGATGGACCGCCCATAAATCCCTATGATGCTGAAAAAATTTTTAATAGATTTACTCAGTCTGAAAATTTTCTTACAAGAAGCGTTGAAGGAAGTGGAATAGGTCTTGCACTGGTTAAATCCCTTGTTGGGCTTCATAACGGGAGAGTATACGTAAATACTGATTTTAAGAATGGGACAGAATTCTGCATAGAATTGCCAGTAAGAAAGATAATGAATTCAAAGGTTAGCCATGTTTCAAATAAAAACCTTAATTCAAAAGTGCAGAGATACAGCATAGAATTTTCAGATATATATACTTTAAATCAGTAGTGAAATATTGATTTTATATAGATTCATGCTTTTACATAAGCATTTGGAAAATTGAAAAATGGAGTATGTACTAAAAAATACGGTACATGCTCCATTTCTGTGTTTGTAAGAAGATATTTTTATCATAATAATACTTTCGTAATATTTATGGTGACTGGGAGGACAAAATAATTCTTTAGCAAATATGCTTATGTAGGCATGTTATGTTATGGAGATGTCAGTATCATATATATGCTTTTTTAGAGATCAAGGATAGAAATGTAAAAATATTTAACAACATAATATAAAAATGTAACAAAAAAATTATGAGATACATATTATATACTAAGGTTAAGGAAAACCTTATAAATAATAATCAAAAGAAAAAATGTAGAGGTGTAATGTATGAACAATCAATCATGTAGAGGTCATAGATATTATCAAAATAGGAAT
>JAEWQX010000009.1 GCA_023399035.1 Bacillota bacterium
TATGATGCCTAATTCATTATATATTATTTCCATACAAAATAAAAACATCTGTAGTTTTTTATTTTTACAGATGTTATTTAAATATGTTGTAATAATAAGTAATTAATACTACAACATATACGCTAAAAAAATAAGAGCTTATCAAAGTTAAACTCTATAATTATTGATTACTTACTCCTGTATAAGTCCACCATGAAAATTACATTCATATATCTTGGTTCCTTCTTTATATATTGACTCATATCCTCTAAACCAAATAAATTCTCCTTCAATTGAGCATTTATAAGTGTAGATGTCCCTTCTATATTCCATTGGTCCTCTATATGGATATTTTTCTGTAACATTTGACAATACTTCTTTTAAAAATGACCCAGAAAATCCTTCTTTAAGAACTCGTCCAACATAATTCATAGCCCAAAAAGGCTTATTATTTTTGAAAAGGCTTTCTTCTCCTGCAAATTTTTCTCCCCCCAAATAACTATCTATATATTTCAAATCATTTTCCACATATTCAAGATCATGTGAATTAGGCCTGCTTGAAATAATTTCATCTCTATTTCCCGAAGCATATGTGGCCTTTTTAGCTCTGCATAAAAATTCAATCACTCTGTCTTCCATAATAAACCCTCCCATTAAACTAATCTTATCTCTAGGTTCACAATTATCATATTTCTCGCCTTTCACTAATTTATCTATTGTAACATTGAACAGTTCGCTTAAAGTTATTAACTTGCTTATATCAGGATAACACTGACCGCTTTCCCACTTTGTTACTGCCTGTCTTGAAACATTCAAAAGTTCAGCAAGCTTTTCCTGCGATAAATTATTCCTTTTTCTAAATCTTTGTATATTCTCTGAACAGCTCATATAAATTCTTCCTCCAGTAATAATATTAATATTTTCTTTCTCCAGACTCTACCAACCCTTATTTTCATTTTTGTAAACCTTAAGTTTCCATCACTCTTTTATACATAATATACTACATATTATAAATAACCCCTCATAATATAAGATAAATATATCACATATAAAGAGGAGTTATTTTATATTAGAAAATTTTAAAACTGCATATTTACACCCGAACCCACATCATGTATACTCCTTCATAAATAGCTTTCAATTGATATATCAATAACTGTTGAAACAGCAATTAAAGATTTCTGTATATTTAAGGACTAATAAAAAAGTATTTTTATTGAGGATTTATCAATAAAAATACTTTTTAAATAACCTAACAGATTTCTTCAATTGAAAGAAGTCTTGGTCTTTTATTTTTCTGTATCTGAACATAAATCTTTGCCATGCTCATTTGTATTGTTTCTATTACAGTCTTTACTTTACAGATAAAATAGTAATCTTCTATTCCATTTGTAATTACGGCTATGGGATTAAACTTCCATCCATATATTCCATCAAGTGCTGTAATTAATATTTCCTTGTCTTCTAATGTCACTTCGTTCTTTATTTCTAATGGTGTTATTTCCTTATCCATGTCAGTCACCCTTTCAAAACTTATTTGTTTTCCTTGTATAATCACCTTTTAATTCTTTCCAAATATATCGATTAATACTCTTACATATTAAATTCCTGCTTAATGAACTACAGTATGTGTTATGTGATTATATTGACTTAATTTCCTAAAAAATATTAAAAAATCTTATTTTCCAACTTTCACTCTCTTCATTCTGCCTTCTTATATATTTATTTTATAAGCTATTTCTGTATAATTGCTTAATAACTGATTAAATAAACCTTAAAAATTTATTATATTTTTGTTTGACATTTTTTATATTTATTACTATAATATGCTATAGAGTGTTGATTAAGGTCACACGAAGGGGTACACCACCACGGGTGTAAGTCTTCGTGTGACCTTTTTTGCATATTCCAATTTTTGGGAGGTGATATCATGATAACTGTAAATGGCAATAAAATAACTGATGCTGATAATCTTAAATTGAGTGATTTCTTAAAAAGAGAAGGCTATAACTCTTCTATGATAGCTGTTGAATGTAATGGCTCCATTATCCCCAAATCATCATATGAAGAAAAAAAACTTGAAGATGGTGATTCATTAGAAGTTGTAAGTTTTGTTGGAGGTGGCTGATTTGAATATTTTAATAAATGGCAAATCTGTTATTACAGACTGCTCTACTCTTTATGAACTTCGTGATAAATATTATAAAGATATTGAAAAAAATCTGATTGTGATTTTTAACGGATTTCAGACTTATGAAGATTTTGAACTTAATGAAAATGATAATGTAAGCTTCATCATAAAAGGGCAGATGCCAAGTCAAGATGAATTCGAAGCATTGATGTGTGCAAGACATACTCCACATGTTTTTGAAAAAGTGAAAAAAGCTCGTGTAGCTATTGCCGGCCTTGGAGGCCTTGGTTCTAATGTGGCCATAAGCCTTGCAAGAACAGGTGTTGGTCATTTACATCTAATTGATTTTGATATTGTTGAGCCAAGCAATTTGAATCGTCAGCAATATAAAATCAAACATTTAGGTATGTTTAAAACTGAAGCATTAAAAAGTGAAATCGAAGAGATAAATCCTTTTATAGAAGTAACTATTGACACTACACGCGTTACTCCTGATAATATAAAATCTCTTTTTGAAAATGAAGATATTGTATGTGAATGTTTTGATAATCCTCAAGCTAAAGCTATGATTGTTAATAATCTAATGGAAATATCTCCAGACAAAAAACTTGTTTCTGCTTCAGGAATGGCTGGATTTGAAAGCAGTAATACTATTGTAACAAAAAGAATTACAAATAATTTTTACTTATGTGGAGATAGGACAACCAGTGCTGAAGTAGGACGGGGACTTATGGCACCACGTGTAAGCATATGTGCTGGTCATGAAGCAAATGCCATACTAAGACTTATTCTTGGAATTGAAGAAACTTGACTCAACAAATATTATTTTAAAAAATGAGTAGGTATTTTAATTTTTATCCTACACTTTAAATCTTATACTACAAAAGGAGATCTAAAAATGGAAAAGAAAAGCGATAAATTAATAATTGGTGGACATGAATTTGACTCACGTTTCATATTAGGAAGTGGTAAATATTCTTTAGATTTAATCAAGGCTGCTGTTGAAAATGCAGGTGCCCAGATAATAACTTTAGCAGTAAGACGTGCAACTGCTGATGGACCTGCTAACATTTTAGACTACATACCTAAAAATATAACTTTACTTCCTAACACATCAGGAGCTCGTAATGCTGATGAAGCTGTACGTATAGCACACTTAGCAAGAGAAATTGGCTGTGGTAATTTTATAAAAATTGAAATTATGCGTGATTCAAAATATCTTTTACCAGATAACTTTGAAACAATCAAAGCTACTGAAATTCTTGCAAAGGAAGGTTTTGTTGTAATGCCTTACATGTATCCAGACCTTAATGTAGCAAGAGATCTTGTTAATGCTGGTGCAGCTGCTGTAATGCCCCTTGCTTCTCCTATTGGTACAAACAAAGGACTATGCACTAAGGATTTCATAAAAATCCTAATAGATGAAATAGAACTTCCTATCATTGTAGATGCTGGTATTGGAAAACCATCACAAGCATGTGAAGCTATGGAAATGGGTGCAGCCGCTATAATGGCAAACACTGCTATTGCAACTAGCGGAGATGTTGCTGCCATGGCTGGAGCATTCAAAAATGCAATAGAAGCTGGAAGAGCTGCTTATCTTGCAGGTCTTGGAAGAGTTCTTGAAGGAAGAGCTTCTGCATCATCACCATTAACTGGATTTTTACAAGATTAATATTAGGAGGATTAGTGAAATGGAACAACGTATTGATCATATGAAATACCTTCCTGGTATGGAGGTTCTAGAAGAATCTACTGTTATGGATGAAGTAATCACAAGAATGAACGCTTATGATTATGAAAAATATACTGCAAAAGATGTTATGAGAGCTCTAAATAAAGATGTTTTAGATCCTGAAGATTTTGGTGCACTTCTCTCCCCTGCTGCTTTTCCATTTTTAGAGCAGATGGCTCATCGTGCACAATTAGAAACACGTAAACACTTTGGAAATTCTGTTAACATGTTTACACCAATATATATAGCAAATTATTGTGAAAACTACTGTATTTACTGTGGTTTTAACTGTCACAATAAAATAAGACGTGCTAGATTAAATGAAGAAGAAATAGATCATGAAATGGCTGCTATTGCTGAAACTGGACTTCAGGAAATTTTGATACTTACTGGTGAAAGTCCTTCTATGTCTGATGTGAAATACATTGGTGAAGCATGTAAAATTGCAAAAAAATACTTTAAGGTAATAGGACTTGAAGTATATCCTATGAACAGCCATGAATATGAATATCTTCATAAATGTGGTGCTGATTATGTTACTGTATTCCAGGAAACATATAACAGTGATAAATATGAAACTCTTCACCTTGCAGGACATAAACGCATATTCCCTTATAGATTAAATGCGCAGGAACGTGCATTAAAAGGCGGAATGAGAGGTGTAGGATTTGCAGCACTTCTAGGACTTGATGATTTCCGCAAGGATGCTTTTGCAACTGGTATGCATGCTTACTTATTACAGAGAAAATATCCACATGCAGAAATTGCATTTTCTTGTCCTCGTCTTCGTCCAATAATAAACAACGATAAAATCAACCCTAAAGATGTGCATGAACCTCAGCTTTTGCAGGTTATGTGTGCATATAGAATATTCATGCCATATGCAAGTATGACAATTTCAACTCGAGAAGCAGCACGTTTCCGTGATAATGTTATTGGACTTGCTGCAACAAAGATTTCTGCTGGTGTATGTGTAGGTATTGGAGGACGTGTTGATGGTGAAGAAGAAAAAGGTGATGAACAATTTGAAATTTCAGATTCTAGAAACGTTGAACAGGTTTATAATGCAATATTAGATCATGGTTTACAGCCTGTAATGAGTGACTATGTCTATGTATAATGTTCTTGCTGTTACAAATAGGCATTTATGTAAAGATGATTTTTTAGAACAGATTGAGAAAATATGTATACTTAATAATAAAATAAAAAACCATATCTCTATAGAAGAAAACTCTGAAAAATCATCTCCTCATTTAAATTATAACTTAAGCCACATTAATTCAATATCAATAGTTTTAAGAGAAAAAGATCTATGTGAAGAAAATTACGAAATTCTTGCATTTAAAGTTTTACAAATATGTAAAAAATTCAATACAGAATGTATTTTACATACTTATTGCAATACTGCAAAAAAACTTGGAGTAAAAAAAATTCATGTTCCACTTTCAGTCTTAAAAACTAATCTTCATATTATAGATGAATTTGATTCCATTGGTGTTTCAATTCATTCACTTGAAGATGCTCTTGAAGCTGAAAAACTAGGTGCTTCATATATTACAGCTGGACATATATTTAATACAAACTGCAAAAAAGGGCTTCCTGGGAGAGGTATTGATTTTTTACATAGTATTACAAACTCATCAAATATCCCGGTTTTTGCAATAGGGGGTATTTCATCTTCAAATATTAAGCAAGTTATTGATACCGGTGCATATGGTGTCTGTATAATGTCTGGTTTAATGAATATTGATGATCCAGAAAAGTTTTTTTAAAGTAAAGCCATAAATATGATTTAAATTATAATCACATTTATGGCTTTATTAATTATATGTTTTATTTCAATGGCAGCTCCTATTATCATATTATACTCAGCTTCAGAAATGGTTCCCAATATTACTGAGGGCTTTTACCATTTGAAATTTCTTAGACCATATCCTCAATTTTTTTCTAGCTTCTTTAACTCCATATTATTATTTGTTTGTTTTTATTCTTTAATATAGCGACATTTAATAGCTACTATATAACATTCTATAAAGTTTAAATACTTAAAGTCTTCAATCTCAGAACTTGTAATTCTCCACAACATTAAATCCTTCTTCTTTAGCTTTTTCAATAAGTTCATCACAGTCAATATGCATGCAGTAAACATTTTTTCTTTTATCTCTTGGAATAGATTCACATAATACTCTCAAAGAAGTATGTACATTTCCTTCATAATCTCCAAGACAAGTATCTTGATAGATTTCATCAAAGTCATATTTATTTACAATATCAGAAACTCCTCTACAGTCACCACTATACCAGATTTTCTTATTTCCTAAACCTATTATATATCCATAACATGTAAATTCATTGCTATGATTTACTTTTACTGGCTGTACCTTTACAGAACCTATATGAATACTTTTTTCTTTTTCTAATTTATTAAATATATAATCACGATTTTCCACATTTCCAAGCATTTTTAATAAATCTCTTAAATGATTATCTGGAAAATACACCTCTACTGTAATATGTTTTATATAATAGCAGTAATATAACAAACTGCTCAAACTTCCTGAATGATCAGAATGAATGTGAGTAATTATTACATTGACATTATTAATTCCATCCAGTATTCCCTTGCTTATTATTCTTTCAAAAATTCCTTCTCCACAGTCAATAAGCAATAATTGTGAATCATTCTTTATATATGCACAATTATTCCCTTCTTTAACATTAAATGCTGAACCTCTACCTAAAAAATTCAATAACATAATATTTCCCCCATGATAAATATATAATATTATAGTATCACTACATATTGATTCAATATGAATATCTATGCTATATTAAAAATCCTCATTCAAAAAATCATTTACTATTTTATTAAATATTTCCGATTCCGTATTTGCAATAAAATGTGTACCATTAATAATTTTAAGTTCTGCATTAGGAATACTGTTTGCTATGAGTTTAGTGTGATTCTCCTTAATCATATCCCTTGTACCAGCTATTACTAGTGTAGGTACCTTTATTGCACTCAAATCTATAACATCTATATTAGGGTCATTAACCATCAACCCCAGCATTTCCTTACTTTTTCTAGCTTTATCACATTTAGCTGAAAATACCTTTGTCATTCTGTATCCAATTTCAATTGGAATCTGTATAAAAGCTTTAATACCTTTTGTATTTAAATTTCCACCATTCAAAATAAGTTTTTCAATTTTATTTTGATATTTTAGAGCAAATTTCATAGCTATATTTGCTCCATCTGAGAATCCCAAGATAATTGCCTTTGAAATATCTAATCTATTCATAAATTTATACAAATCATCAGCAAACTGCTGAATAGAAAATGGTGCCGTTCCTCTAGGTGATTTTCCATGACCTCTTGTATCTACAGCAATAACTCTATATTTATCAGAAAAAAACTCCATCTGGTTTTTAAAATAATCACAATTCTCTCCATTTCCATGTAGAAGAATTAACGGAAACCCTTTTCCCTTTTCCTTATAAAACAATTCTGTATTCATACATTTACCTTTCTGTATTTCAAAAAATACTTAATAAGTGTACAATAACCTTTTTATTTTTTCCACCATAATGTTTCACCTTGTTTATCCAATTTAAATCCACATCTCTTTAATATCCTCTGTGATGCATATCCATCTACATCTGTTTCTGCAATTACATTTTTAACATTATTCTGTTCAAAAGCCCATTTACACATAGCTTCAACAGCTTCTGTCATATATCCATTATGTTCAAATTCTTTTCCTAGGCCATATCCAATTTCAACTTCTCCCAACTCATTTGGAATATCCTTGAAATCTGCGCTTCCAACAACAACATTATCACTTTTACGTATAATAAGCCAGAAACTATGCCATACATAATTTTCTGGATCTTTTTCTGTAATAGCAAGTTGTCTCTTTACTATATCAAGAAAAAATCCTTCCATTGGCTCTGCTTTATAAGTACAATTAAGTTCTTTTTCTAATTCACTTACATCTTCTGTAAGTTTTTTTAATTCTTCCACTCTTAATGGCACAATTTCAAGTCTTTCTGTATTTATTTTCATTACTATTCCTCCATTTTAACCTTGTTAGTGTAAAGCGATTTATACTATATTTTTCTTTATATATTCAAAACTCAACTTACTAATATATCTTCTCTTTTCTCTCTCAATTCTTTTTTAGACATTAAATACAAATATATCATGCATATTACATTTATTATTGGAATAAACATACATATAACATTTCTTATAATATGTTTTCTTAAATTTTTAGATCCTATTGATAAATGTATAACTCCACTTATTGATAAAATCATTATGATTGCATATAGGATGAATACCATCCCCATAATAGTCATACTCATAATTGAAATAGGTATTGTAATGAACAACAGTATTGGCTGAAAAATCCATGCAAAAAAACAATCATGAGCATTACAGAAAGATAAAGTCCGGCTGTCATAGGTATACAATATACTAATGTTGCATATATTGGGTATTTAATAATTTTATTTCCATCAAATATACATTGTGTTTTTATCAAAATTTTACTCTGTCTTTCTTTCCATGTTTCTGGTAAAAAAATCATCTTCAACAGCATAAAAGCAAATATGATAATAATATTAACTCCAATTACAAAAAAAGGAATGAGCATAATAAGTTTAAATTCATCATATACAAGCAATTTCAAAAGTTCAAATAAATAAACAATCAAAAATATTGGAATAAATAAAATTCCTATATATGGAGTAATTGCATATTTAAAAATATTAATCTTTCTTCTTAATATAAAATAAGTAATAAAACAGCATATTATGGCTGCAGAACTTAAAAACAATGTATTCAACACAATCCCTCCTCATACATATAATTAAATTTATTACTTTATTTTACTCCAATTTATTCTTCAACTCAAATTATTTTTGCAAACATTCTTCTTTTATCCCTTTTTATAAAAAATAACTTATATTAAAATCGTCATAACATTTATCTAGTAAAGTTAACATATTAAAGTTATAATTAATTGACAATTATAATTGTCTTTTGGTAACTTTATTTATATATTAATAATGAGATAAAATACAAAGGAGATATTATGACTACTTTTAAAGATTTAAATTTAGATTCAAATATAATAGAAGGATTAAAAAAACAAGGAATAAGCGAACCAACTGCAATTCAGGCTGCTGCCATAGCTCCAGCAATGAAAAATAAGGATGTTATAGGTGAAGCTTTTACTGGAAGTGGTAAAACACTTGCTTATCTTCTTCCTATATTTCAAAAAATAGATACATCAAAAAGAGAAATGCAGGCTATAGTTTTAGCTCCTACCCACGAGCTTGCTCTTCAGATTGAAGCGCAAATAAAACTTCTTGCGCAGAATTCTGATACTCCTGTCACTTCATTTTCTGTAATAGGTGATGTAAATATAAACAACCAAATCAAAAAACTTAAGGAAATAAAACCTCATATAATAGTAGGTTCAACTGGAAGAATTCTTGATTTAATAAGAAAGAAAAAAATCACAGCTCATACAATCAAGACAATTGTAATAGATGAAGGCGATAATTTATTAGATCCTAAGAGATCTCAAATTACAAAGGATATAATAAAGACTACAATGAGAGATCGTCAGCTTATGGTATTTTCAGCTTCAATAAAACCAGAAACTCTATTAACATGTGAAAGGCTTATGAAAGAACCTGTAATTATAAAATCTGAAGAAAAAGCTGAAATGAATCCAAACATTGAACATATGCTTTTCGTATGTGACAGAAGAGATAAATTTGAGACACTAAGAAAGATAATAGTTGCTGCAAAGCCAGAAAAGGCAATTGTTTTTGTAAACAGCAATGAAGATATAGAAATGACTACTGCAAAGCTTAACTTCCACAGCAAAGACTGTTTTGCAATGAGCGGACATATTTCAAAGGAAGACAGAAAACTTGCAATTGAAAGCTTTAGAAATGGTAAGATCAAAATCCTTGTTTCTTCTGATGTAACTGCAAGAGGACTTGATGTTGAAGGAGTAACACATGTATTCCACTTAGATCTTCCTTTAAAGCTTAATGAATATCTACATAGAGCTGGAAGAACTGCAAGAGGAAACAATTCGGGTATTTCAGTTGCAATTGCTACAGTAAAACAGCTTAACATAATCAAAAAATACGAAAAAGAATTTAACATCGAATTTAAGAAAAAAGAAGTATTTGGCGGTAAAATCTTAGATAAGGATGCTCCTAGAGATGATTATCAAGATAGAAAACCTAAAAAACAAAGCCGTTCTTATAGGAATAAAAATGGTAAATCTAAATTCTTTTAATAACCTTCTTATATATTAAATAAACTTTTATATTAAAAAGATCCAGAAATACTTTTAACAAGATATTTCTGGATCTTGTTATTATTTAGATTTACTATAAAAGCAATAGTTGAAATCTGAATAAAATTAATCTATATAAATCATTTCATAATATCTTTGTATCTTAAATTCAAGGTCCAGCAGGTCTACATTTCTTCCAATCCGCAGGCTTTCCTTTTTGTCAACAAATAACAGAAATATTGGTACAGAAAAAATTTCAAATTTAGCACATATATGAGGATGATTTTCTCCATTTATTTCACCACTTTTTATCTTTGGAAATTTCTTTAGTATTTCTTCAACTTTGAATTTTATTGCTTCACATGCACCACAATCCATTCCAGTAAAATAAATCACTGTCATCTCACTGCTATCTATAAGTTTATGTATTTCCTCTTCAGTATTTAATACTTTCATGTATTCACACCTTCATCTGCTATATAATTTTTTATATTAAACACTTTCTTTTTCTATCCATTCAACAATTCCTTTTATAACATGATTTTCATTGTCGTTTGTTATTACATCTGCATATTCCTTAACTTCATCTGAGGCATTCTGTGGACAGAAAGCAATTCCACACTCTTGAAGCATCTCAGCATCATTCATGTTATCTCCTACTGCAACCACCTTGCTTTTATCTAAATTGAATAAATCTATCACTTCTGAAAGTGCATGACCTTTTGATATATTGTCTGGCAGAATTTCTAAGAACCTGTCCCCACTTCTCACAACATATACACCATATTTGTCTTTAATTTCTTTCTGTATGCAATCCATTTCTTCACATCTGCCTACAAGAAGTATCTTGTTCCACTTCAGATCAAATAGGTTATCAGGTATTTCATAAATTATCTTAAGAAGCTTTGTTGCAGGCCTTTCTGCAGTTTTATTGTCTTGAAATACATATATATCAGTACCAGAATAAATTTCTATTCCAAGGTCACTATATTCCTGCTTTATTTTATTAACAAGCCCCATTTTCTCCTTTTCAAGATATCTGCTCTTCACTGCACTTCTCTTATTGCAGTCATATATCATACCTCCATTGTACACAATTGCAGGTATATCAATTCTGACTCCCTCAATATACTTTTCTGTAGCTTCAAAGGCTCTTCCCGTTGCTATTGAAAATTTTCCGCCATTTTCAATAAAATAATTTATTGCCTTTTTATTTTCATCTGACACTTCCTTTTTATTATTAAGAAGCGTCCCATCTAAATCGCTATAAATAACATAGCCTTCGAACTTATTCTTCATATGTTTGTCCCCCTATCAGCATTTATACTTCAATTTTAAATTTACTAATATAATTTCTTATTATTTTGTATTATAAATCTATAACACTTTATATTATACACCATACTTAATAATTCACCTTGTTAATTCTAAACTTCTAAGTTTTGATTTTAAGTGTATATTTTTGTATACTTAATATGGATATAATAACATTTTAAGGAGAGGCATGTAAATGAACAACACAAAAACAACCCATACCAGAAAAACAATCTTTCTAAATATTATTGCATTTATAACTGTTTCAATATGGGCCACTACCTTTATTTCCAGCAAAATATTATTAAAGAGTCTGTCACCTTTTGAAAGCATGTTTTACAGATTTCTTATTGCATATTTTTCTCTGATCATAATACATCCTAAATTCCATAAAATTCATTCCATAAAAGAAGAGCTTCTTTTTCTTGTATGCGGAATTACAGGAGGTTCATTATATTTTTTAGGTGAAAATACAGCAGTAAAAATTTCATTAGCTTCTAATGTAAGCCTTATTCTTGCTACTGCACCTGTGCTTACTGCCATACTGGCTCACTTTTTCACAAAAGGAGAAAAGCTTAATAAAAATCTTATCATAGGATTTTTTATTGCCATTACAGGAGTATTTCTTGTTATATTCAATGGCAATTTTGTATTAAAAGTAAATCCTCTAGGAGATATTTTAGCCCTTGGTTCTGCATTATGCTGGGCAGTATATTCAATATGTATAAAAAAATTTGGTGACAGATATAATGCTCTATACCTTACAAGAAAAATATTTTTCTATGCACTTATTACAATGATTCCTTTATTGTTCACATCACTATTCAACTTTAATCCATCAGTTTTAATACAGAGCGATGTAATAATAAATTTAATATTTTTAGGAATTATAGCTTCAAGTGTATGTTACGTAGTTTGGAATTATGCTGTGGACAAACTCGGAGTAGTAAAGACAAACAATTATCTTTATTTCCTTCCTATTCTTACTTTAATACTTTCATACTTTGTCCTTGACGAAAAACTTACAGCATATTCATTAGGTGGAGCACTCTTAATCATTACTGGAGTTTATATTTCTGAACAGGGTTTTTCACTTAAATTTTTAAGCAAATATAAAAAAGATAAAATTGCTGCTTAAAAACTATCTATACAGCATATGTATTAGATTTCATATATTAGTTATAATTATAGCAGAGCATTATCATGATTTAATTAAGTCATATCATATTTAATTAATGATTTATATTATAATATGCTCTGTTATTTTATTTTGAAACCTATGTATAATTCACACAAGCCACTTATTATAAAATAAGCACCTATTATATAGGGAGCTGAAATAAAACTTATTATCGGATTAAACAATATAAGTAATCCAAGCAATATGATCACAGCTGAATAAATTATGCTGAATTTACTGTTATCACTGTCATTTCTTATTGCATCAACAAGAATATAAATTCCTCTTACAATTGACCATGCACCATAAAAACTTATTATAAGATTTATACTTTCTGCCGGCATTGCTATAAGCCCTGCGCCTAAAATTATATTTATTAGACTCATTGCTAAATTCTTTCTGTCTCTTATTAAATATAATATCCCAATGCTTACAAGGATAATTCCTGTAATGTTTGTAAGCAGTATCAATGAATTTATAGGATTTAAAATAAAAAGTATACCTAAAATTCCAAACAGCATACCTTCAATTATAAACATCTTTTCCAATAAATTACTCATGAAATCCCTCCTTAAGTTCTGAACATTGTGGTAAAAACATAAAGTTTAATTCCTTTGCAAAAAGATATTTACAGATACATATATTCATTTAATATTGTTTCCATATTCTTAACTATCTATACAAAACAAATACCGTAATATTAATTTCAATACTACGGTATATAAAACATTCATATTCATTTTATAAAATCAAATAAACTTACTGCATATTCTTAAATTTTAAACTTAAACTTCACTTCAAAATATTAGTTGAGATCTTATCTTCAATTATAAACTGCAAATTCTCAGCTATGTCTGCCTCTTGCCCTTCCAAGATAAGCTTCCCTGACTTCATCATTATCTATTAGTCCTCTTCCAGTTCCACTAATCTTTATTTCTCCGCTTTCCATAACATAGCCAAAATCTGCTGCTTTCAAAGCCATATTGGCATTCTGCTCTATTAGGAGGATTGTAACACCCTGCTTGTTTATTTCCTTTATTATATTGAAAATATCCTTTACTACAATAGGTGCAAGCCCAAGTGAAGGTTCGTCCATCATTATTAATTTAGGTCTGCTCATAAGTGCACGTGCAACTGCAAGCATCTGCTGCTCTCCACCCGAAAGTGTTCCTCCCATCTGCCAGGATCTTTCCTTAAGACGTGGAAATAATCCATACACCCATTTAATATCATCTTCCAGAGTGTCTTTTCTCATATACCCTCCAAGCTTCAGATTTTCTAACACTGTAAGGCTTGAAAATATTCTGCGCCCTTCTGGAACAAGAGTAATGCCTTTTGCAACTATTTCATCTGTATTCTTCTTTGATATATCTTGATTGGAAAATTTAATTGTCCCAGAATTTATCTTTACAAGTCCAGCTATGCTCCTTAGAGTTGTGCTTTTTCCTGCTCCGTTTGCACCAATAAGTGTCACTACTCTGCCTTTTGGGACATCTATATCGATATTCTTTACTGCCTTTATGCCGCCATATGATACGCTGAGGTTTTCGATTTTTAACAGAATTTCATCTTCTGTATGCTTTTCATTATCATTCATCATTCTGCACCCCCAAATAAGCTTCTATAACCTGTTTATTGTTTTGTACTTCAATTGGTGTGCCATAAGCTATAAGCTTTCCAAAATCAAGGACATAAATCCTGTCTGATATCTCCATTACAAGATCCATATGATGTTCTATCATGAAAACAGTTATCTTAAACTTATCCTTAATGCTCTTTATAAAATCTGTAAGCTCATCTGTTTCCTGAGGGTTCATTCCTGCAGCAGGCTCATCAAGGAGAAGAAGCTTCGGCTCTGTTGCAAGGGCTCTTGCTATTTCAAGATGTCTTTGTTTTCCATATGGAAGAGAGTCTGCAATTTCATCCTTCACATCTGTAAGACCTACTACTTCCAAAAGCTCCATTGATTCCTCTCTCATTTTTCTTTCTTCCTTATAATTAAGTCTGAATGCAGCACTTATAAAACCTGCCTTTGAATTCATATGCTTTCCTATAAGTATATTTTCAAATACAGTAAGATTGCTGAAAAGCCTTATATTCTGAAATGTTCTTGCAACACCAAGTTTTGTGATCTTATCAGGAGTTTTCTTTAATGTATGTGTATACTTCCCTAAGTTTTCGCCTCCATATACCTTTTTCATTTCTCCCTTTGGAAAATTGCGTTCTGTTAAGTTATATGAACATTGCTCTTCTCAACACTAGAAAATATAATAAGTTTGACAAGAACCAATTATCCCCCTAGAAAAGGAGAGAAGAACAATGAACAAAACTAAAGTAAAATGTCCTCGCTGTCACTCTGACCAACTATATAAGTTTGGTTTGGATAAGCAGGCTAATCAAAAATATCAATGCAAAAAATGCAGACGACAATTCGCTCCTGACTCTGTCAGTACGCCGAAGGAATCTAAATATCCTAAGTGTCCTAAATGTGGGAAAGCTACTTTCTTGCATCATGCTTATAAGCATTACAATCGCTATAAGTGTGGAAATAAAAAATGTAATCATGTAATTGTGCATCATCATAATTTAAATATTGATAATGCATCTAGTGAAAATATAACCGGCTCTCTTTCTATGAAAGGGATGCGATTTCCATTACATGTTATTCTTACAGCTTTAACTCTATATTTCTTAAATAATACATCAACCCGAGCTATTTCACATTTTCTACATACAACAGCAAATATAAAAGTATCCCATGTAACTATAGCTAGTTGGACTCATAAATTTGCACCATTCTTCAAGCTGAAAGCCGATTCTTTTAAAAATCAGTTAAATCTCCAATCTGACGATTGGCACGCTGATGAAACTGTTGTATTTATAAATGGTGAAAAGTATTATCTATGGCTTGCTATAGATTCAGAAACACGGTTTATATTAGCTTTTCATCTTACGAAATCACGTAGTGAAGATTCTGCATTTACTTTAATTAATGAAGCAAAAAAATTTGGTGAACCTAGTAATTTTATTACTGATAGATTACCTTCTTATAATCAAGCTGTAGCCAAAGTTTTGCCTAATTCCAAGCATATACCTGTAGCACCAATGTCCAGCGATACAAGTAATAACCTTATAGAATCTTTCAATAAAACTTTTAAAGCTTGGTATAAAGCTAAAAAGGGATTTAATTCATTTGAAAAAGCTAATAACTTAATATCTGTATTTATCTTTCACTATAACTTTATAAGATCTCATGGATCACTAAATAATCACACTCCAGCTGAAGTTGCTGGCTTCGCTAGCGATAGCAAGTCTAAGCATTCTTGGTTTGTTGCGGCTTAATTTAGTTAATCAATATCTTTGATTAACCTGCAAAAATCCTATTTATTGCAGGCTTGTTTGCCATGCAATAAAATAATCAAACTTATATAATTTTCAAAGAGCGAGTAATTCTACGAAATGCTAAGCTATTTTTTCATAACAACCTAACAGAATC
>JAEWQX010000109.1 GCA_023399035.1 Bacillota bacterium
ATATCATAATCACTATTACTATACTTATTAGCTATACTTTCTGCTATACCTTCACCTACAATAATACTATTTTGTATTTGACTATTTATTAATTCTGAAGACTGCTTAGATACTGTTTTCAGAAGATCCAATGTATTATCAATTAATGCATTTTTAAACGAAATATAACTCGTGAACGATATTAAGATTATTGATACAATACTCAAACAGCTAAACTGAATTATAAGTTTTTCTTTAATTGACTTTTTCTTTTTTTTGCTCATTTTCTCCTTTTTCCCCTTTTCATCTTATTTTTTATAATAATTGTATAAGATGACAATATATTTTTCAATTATTTTTCGTTCTATTTTAAAGCAATTATACATCAATATAAACCTATTATAAATTTATAATATTATCAAAATTGTACTTTTAATTGTAATTTTGTATGAATAAAAAAATACAGCTAATAATGCTGTATTTTTTATTTTAAATTTTTATTTTGTTGGTAATTCGATTTTTCTCTTCTTAACATTGCTAGACTGCTTATATAAAACTATCTTATTTCCAATTGCTTGAACGCCTTCACATTTAATAGCTTCACATATCATATCTGATGCTTCTCTCGCTGCTAATCCACTATTTTCTAAAACTTTTATTTTTATTAATTCTCTTGCTTCTAATGCTTGAGAAACTTGAATTAAGAAGTTTTCTTCAATTCCACCCTTACCTATTTGGAATATTGGTGTTAATGTAGCTCCTAAATTTCTTAAATAAGCTCTTTGTTTTGTTGTTATCATTTTAATTTCCTCCTAAAATTGCTATCTGTTTTTGCATTATTTATCCCCGGGGGATTTATTTAGTTAACTATTAAATAATTAAAGAATGTATTCAAATTCGAAGTCATTTAATCTCATGAAATCTCCGTCTTTGATTCCCATTTCTCTTACTTCGTCAAATATTCCCTTGTTTCTAAGAACCTTATGGAAGTATCTTAATGAATCTGCATCATGTACATTAACAGCATGTAATAATCTGTCAACAAATGTACCTTCAATAACATATGTCTTTGTTCCTTCTTCGTTATCTTCAACACTGATTTCATAAGTGAACTTTCTCTCTTCTGGGATGTATCTTTCATCTTCATCTATTTCTAATTCAGTTACTGGAATTTCCTTAAGCATTCTTGCTGCTTCTTTCATTACAGCCTCAACACCTTCATTTGTAGCTGCTGACATCTTGAATACCTTAGTATATCCTAATTCTTCAACCTTCTTCTTGAAGTCTTCATATACACTTTCATCATAAAGCATATCAGTCTTGTTAGCTACAACTATTTGTGGTCTATCCCAAAGCTTAACTGAGTATTTCTTTAACTCTTCATTTATCTTTAAGAAATCTTCAAATGGTTCTCTTCCTTCAACACCTGAGATATCAACAATATGTATTAATAATCTTGTTCTTTCGATGTGTCTTAAGAATTGAATTCCAAGACCTACACCTTCAGCTGCTCCTTCGATTATTCCTGGAATATCTGCCATAACGAACGGTTCGATACCATCAACAGCAACAACACCTAAGTTTGGCTTTAATGTTGTGAAGTGGTAGTTAGCTATCTTTGGTTTTGCCTTTGTAGTCATTGAAAGTAATGTTGACTTACCTACATTAGGGAATCCTAATAATCCTACATCTGCAAGAAGTTTTAACTCAAGAGTTACGTTTAATTCTGCTCCTGGCATACCTGGTTCAGCATAATGTGGTGCCTGCTTTGTAGCTGTAGCAAATTTAGTGTTACCTTTACCACCTTTACCACCTCTTAATAATACTAACTCTTCATCTTTATGAGACATATCAGCTATTATCTTGTTGCTTTCAGCTTCTCTTATAATTGTTCCCATTGGTACTTTTATAATAAGGTCTGCACCATCTTTACCGTAACATTTTGATCCGCTTCCATTACCGCCGCATTCAGCTATAAATTTCTTTTTGTATTTAAAATCTAATAAAGTAGTGATTCCTGTGTCAACTTTGAAGATAATGCTTCCGCCTTTTCCTCCATCTCCACCATCTGGACCGCCAAGTGGTACGTATTTTTCTCTTCTGAATGTAATTGCACCGTCTCCACCATTTCCTGACTTAATAAAAATCTTGGCTTTATCTATAAACATATATACTCATCTCCTAACTAATACTCTTAAATTTTAATCTCAGTGTTTATTAAGAATTCTATTACTATTCTTATACTTAACAAATTAAGAATTTGTATTCACATTATAACACATTTCTTTTGATGCTTTATTTAACTTTTATGAACATCAATCACCATATATAATTATTGCTGATAGTCATTATTACACATATTCATTTAAATCATATATATGATACTCTTTTAACATAAAGCACAATGCACAACTCACAACAAACATCTTAATAAGCTCTTTCCTAAACTTATGAACTGTGCATTGTGCATTAAATCAGCATTTAAAAAAGCACTCTTGACTAAGAGTGCTTTATTTCAAAAAATTATTCAGCTATTGCTTCAACGTTTACTGGGTAAACACTTGCTTTCTTCTTATCTCTACCAAGTCTTTCGAATCTAACAACTCCATCGATCTTAGCAAATAAAGTATCGTCTTTACCTTTTCCAACATTTTCACCTGGGTGAATCTTAGTACCTCTTTGTCTTACAAGGATGTTTCCAGCAAGAACAAATTGTCCGTCAGCAGATTTAACTCCTAATCTCTTTGATTCAGAGTCTCTTCCGTTCTTAGTACTACCTACTCCCTTTTTGTGAGCGAATAATTGAAGGTTCATAATTAGCATGTGACTACACCTCCTCTTTTAATAAAGTTATATATTCCATACGTTTCTTTTTCCCAACTAATGCATCGAAACCTAAAATGACACTTTCCAGGCTCTTCTCAAAAGTCTGTAGTAAAACTTGAGTTTTTTCTATCTCTTCAGAACTAAAATCCTGAAGATCAAGCATTAAGTATCCATCTTTTATTTCGTATGTACAATTAAGTTTTAAAACTTCATCAATACCAATGATTACACTCTGAGATAAAACTGCAACACTGTTACATATCAAATCAAATGCTTCTCCTACAAGAGCAGAATCACTTGAAAAATCTCTACCATCAGATAATGCGTGACCACTTACAACGAAACCAATGATTTTATTACTTTTTTCTCTAATTTTTACTTTAACCATAATATTAAGCTTCTATCTTTTCGATAACTAACTTAGTGTAAGGTTGTCTGTGTCCATTCTTTCTTCTATAGTCTTTCTTAGCTTTATACTTGAAAACTATAACCTTCTTAGCCTTACCTTGAGCTGCAACTTTAGCTACAACTTTAGCACCTTCAACAACTGGAGCACCAACTTTGATGCCTGCATCAGTTCCTACTGCTAATACTTCATTTAATTCAACTGTAGAATCAACTTCAGCGTTTAATTTTTCAACGAATATTACGTCTCCTTCTTGAACTCTGTATTGTTTTCCACCTGTTTTTAATACTGCGTACATTAAAACACCTCCTCATAACGGTCTCGCCACTTTTGGTACAAAGATTTAACTTTGTTTTACTTAAAACCTTACGTGTGCGGTTTACAAAATCCAGAATATCATATTTCTTTACTTTTGTAAAGAAAATTTTTTAGTTGAAAGTTTCGATTGATATTCTTTCAGAATATCTTTTTTAAAAATTTAAAAATCAGCAATACAGCTTTTTTATATTTATATACTTCTATGAATCTTGCAGAGATTTCCTCCTTAACTCTCAACTTTCAATTCTCAACTATCAACTGATTTAAGCTTTCTCTATTTCAGTAACCTTCAGCTTTTTTAAATTTTCTTTTTGAGCTTGAAATAAAAGCGGTTCTATCTTATATCCTTCAATTCCATCCACATAATCAAGATAGATTTCCTTATCTAACCCATCAATTTCCTTCAAGAAAGTAAAAATATCTTCTTTTATTCTGTCTCTATAGACACTATCTATCTCTATCTTAAAGCTGTCTATTGAATTTTCTACTTTCATTCTTATTATTTCATTTTTAAGAAGTCCTTCAATATAAGATAACTTAAGGATTATTCCTCTTCCCTTACATCTAGAACACTCTTCTTCCATATATTCATAAATACTTTTTCCCTGTCTGCGTCTTGCAATTTGAACCAAATCAAGTTCAGTAAACGGAAAAATCTTTACATTGCCCTTATCTTCTTTAAGACTTTTATAAAGTTCAGACATTACTAATTCTCTCTGGCTTCTATCCCTTATATCAATGAAGTCTATTACTATTATGCCACTTAAATTTCTAAGTCTTATCTGTTTTCCTATTTCCTTTGCTGCTTCCAAATTGGTTTCTAGGATTGTCTTATTAAAGTTTCTCTCTTTAATATTCTTTCCACTATTAACATCAATTACATACATAGCTTCAGTTTTATCTATTATGATATATCCTCCACAATGAAGATTAACCTTATTATGTCTTAATTTTATAAGTTCTTTTTCAATTCCATAAAAGTCAAATAGATTTCTGTATCCATTATATCTTTCAACGTTAATTCCGCTTTCTCTTCCTGCAAACTTAAGAACCTTTTCAAAATCAACGTCATTATCCACATATATCTTAATATTTTCATCACTGTATGAATTTCTTAAAAGTCTATTTAAAGTAGGATCTTCACCATAAAGCTTCTTTAATTCAGTTGAATGCTTCATTTGTCTTTTGATATTTTCAAATTCTTCATAAAGTTTATCTATTTCATTTTTCAAAACATCAATTCCTGCATTTATGCCTTCTGTTCTTACAGTTATGCTCACATCATCAAGAGGCTTTATATTATCTAAAATTTCTTTTTTACGAACTTCATCTGTAATTCTTCTCGAGAAATTTATCCCCTGCTTATAACAGTTTAAAACAACATATTTCCCTGGAATTGAAACCTTATGATTAAGCTTTGCACCTTTATCGTTTATAGGCTCTTTTACGACTTCAACAAGAATGTCATCACCCTTTTTCACATTTTTAGCTTTAAGGTCATCGCTATAATACATATATCCTTCTTTTGCTAACCCTAAATCTACAAATATGGAGTTAATTGCCGGAAGTATATTTTTTATTCTTGCCTTATAGATTTCACCTATTATAGGTTCATCATTTTGTTCTTCAACTATACTTTCAACAAGCTCATTGTTAACTTTTACTGCAATTCTTAAGATATTTTCTCTTCTCTCTATAAAAATTTCCTTCACACTAACACATCCTAAAAAGTCAGCTGCTGCAGATTAAAGTCAATCTGCAGCAACTACTAATTTCTATCTTTTATTTAAATACCAACTGTTAACTCTTACCTGCTAACCAGCTTAAACGCACTTATAAAGGGGTACTAACTTATCATTTTTATAAAAATACATTTCTTCTCTCTTAATTTCAACGAAAGAATCAACAAGTGCATTGCTTGTGTTTTCCTGAATATATTTAACTAATAAATCTGCACTTAAGTGCTCTCTGCTTCCAGTGCTTATTAATGTATTGATAACTAAAACATTATCTTTAATCCAAAATTTGAATTCTTTAATCATTGCCTTGATATTAGTTTCCTTCTGGCCCTTTTTAGTCTTCTTTATTATGTTCCATTCATCTTCCTTAAGTAATTTATTTACTTCTTCTTCAAGACCTGAAACATCTGAATATTTAACTTTTATTGTGTATCTTGCTCCATCTATCATTGCCATTGCCTGTGGAACTTTCTTTTCACCTTCTTTGTAAGGTATAGCAATAGCACTTATATATTTTATTCCACCTGGTGCAGTTGCATTTAATCTTGCAATAATTTCTTCTTCATTCATTTCCTGAGTTAAAACCATATCCATATATTCACCGCTTGAATATACACCAACAGATAAAGGCTGTGCAATAGATGTAGTCATATGTGGATTGAACCCTTGAGAATACTCTATTGGAAGCTCCGCTCTTCTTATATTTTTCTGAATTGTTTTTAGCACATCTAAGTGAGATATAAATTTAATATTTTCTTCTTTTGTAAATTTAACTAAGTATCGCACCTTCGAAACACTCTCCTTCCTTAAAGTTTACATTAACTCCACATCCTGTACATCCTTTTCTGCAGTTTTGAGTTAATTCTACTTTTTTAGCTTTTTCATTTTCTCTTTCAAGATATTTTCTATTAACTCCGATATCTATGAAGTCCCAAGGAAGAATTTCATCATAAGATCTGTCTCTGAATGCGTAGAAGTCTTCATCTAATCCACATTCTTTTAATGAATCCTGCCATATATCATACTTGAAGTATTGATTCCATCCATCGAATCTCGCACCTTTTTCAAATGCCTTTATTAAAACATCACATAATCTTCTGTCTCCTCTTGCAAAAACAGATTCCATAACTGATGTCTTCTGCTCATGATAGTTATAAACTATACATTTGCTCTTTATTGAATCCTTTACAGCATTAATTTTTTCATTAACCTCTTCTATTCTAGCCATAGGAGCCCATTGGAATGGTGTAAATGGCTTTGGAACTAAGATTGATGTACTTACTGTAAGTCTTAATCCCTTATTGTTTCCTTTAGCTTTTGGAACAGTCTTATATCTATAAACTATCTTTTCTGCAAGCTGTCCTATACCTCTGCAGTCATCTAATTCTTCATAAGGAAGACCTACCATGAAGTAAAGCTTAAGTGTATTCCATCCTGATTCAAACGCACTTGTAGCTGCATCTAATATCTTTTCTTCTGTAAGACCTTTGTTTATTATATCTCTCATTCTCTGAGAACCTGCTTCAGGAGCAAAAGTTAAACCTGTCTTTCTTACTTTCTGAATGCTCTTTAAAAGATCGACTGAAAATGCATCAACTCTTATTGAAGGAAGTGCAACTCCAACTCTCTGACCTTCATGTTCAGCCATTAAATCATCAACTAACCCCTTTATATCTGAGTAGTCACATGTGCTTAATGATGAAAGTGATACTTCCTCATAACCTGTATTTTTTATCAATTCTCTAGTAAGATCTAATAAATCTTCTCTTGTTTTTTCTCTTACTGGTCTGTAAATCATACCCGCCTGACAGAATCTGCATCCATTTGTACATCCTCTGAAAAGTTCTAGAACTACTCTGTCATGAACTATTTCTGTATAAGGAACTATTATATCTGTTGGGAATGGTACCTTAGTATAATTATTTATTATTCTTTTCTTTACAGTCTTTGGAACATCATCATATTTAGGTTCAAAAGATTTTATTGTTCCATCTTCATTGTAAGTTACATCATATAATGAAGGAACATATATACCTTCAATCTTTGAAATTTCTCTTAAGAATTCTGATTTTTTGCCTTTACCCTTATACTTTTTATAAACATCTAAGACATCGTTCATCATTTCTTCACCTTCACCTATTTCGAAGAAATCTACAATGTCATATAAAGGTTCTGGATTATATGCACAAGGACCTCCAGCCATAACTATAGGATCATCTTCACTTCTTTCTGAAGCTCTTATAGGAATGTTACACATATCAAGCATATTTAATACGTTTGTATAACTCATTTCATATTGAAGAGTGAATCCTAACATATCAAAATCATTTAAAGCATCTTTAGTTTCAAGAGTAAATAACGGAATATTGTTTTGTCTCATTAGCTCTTCCATGTCTGGCCATGGTGCAAATGCTCTCTCACAGTATGTATCTTCTCTTAAATTTATTGTATGATATAAAATTCTGCTTCCAAGGTGTGACATCCCTACCTCATAAACATCAGGGAAACAAAATGCAAATCTTATATCAACTTCTTTAGGATCTTTAATTATTTCATTTAATTCTCCACCTATGTATCTTGCGGGCTTTTCAACCTTAAATAAAATATCATCTGAGACTCTGTTCACTAATATCTTTCCTCCTTAAAACACTATTGTGTTTTGTCAACTCTGTAAATTAAATTTAAAAGTAGTAACACGTTTATATATTATATATTGCTGAAGTAACTTTCTAATAATTTTAGAAATTAAATTTATAGTCTTTAATTCCCACATATAATTTATCAATTGCAATATACATTATTCATACATAAATAAGAAGAAGTATAGCTTCTATACTTCTTCTTATTTTGATATCCCTATTCTAACACAATTAATGTTCATTGGGAATATTCTTATTATTTCCATCGTTGTTTAGTTTAAAAACTAAATTATTTTATATATCTGTTATTATTTTGAGAAACTATATTGTAAATATATGAAGCTGCCTTTGCATTGCTTACAAATATGTTCTCATTAAAGCAGCCTTTAGAATCTCCCTTAATTATGCCTAACCCATAACATATATCTGCATATCCTAAATATTCATCATCAATTGCATCATTAAATACACTATTAAAAATTTTAGAATTTTGTGCTAACTTTTCATAGCCTAAATATCTTGTAATGAATTTTGCTGCTTCTTTATTAGTAACAGCACCTAATGCATTGCGTTCTTCCTTTTTTATTATTCCTCTATCTATAAGCATATTATACATTTCATCTTCAGAATAATTACGAATTTCTGGTGACAGCATATATTTTAAAAAGTTTATCTGAGTTATATTGTTGTCAGGATTAAATTTGTCTCCTGGTATATAATATCCATTATCTAAAAGCTCCTTGACTGTTTTTTCACACCAGTGCCCCTGAATATCGCCATACTGTGGAATATCACTAGATTTATACTCATTACCCCACCTGTCTATCTTTTTCCCCGAAAGTGCATCTATAAAATATCCTCTGTCTGCTTTTGAAAAAATATATACTAATTCAGCTTCATTGTTTTCATTAAGAACATAATGTAAACCAAAACTTCCTGCTTCATTAAATATATTAAAAGCATCATCTTTTGTAATAGCCTGGCTTACATCTGGAAGATTCACATTATCATACCATATGTCATTATATGAAACTATACTTCCTGTTAACTTATCTATAGATACTGTCAGTCTGTTACTCAAATAATCTTTTCCATTTATCTGTCATGTACTTTGATTTATCAGCAATAACCATTGATCCTAATAATCTTATATAACTCATTTATAATCAATGGTTATTCTTTATTTTAATATAGTCTTCCAGCGTAATATTTCCATACTCCTTTAAAGCCATAATAAGTTCATCTTCATGTATTATAGTAATAAGCCTCATATCATCGTCAAGAATGTAAAAACTATTAAACTTATTCTTATCAACGAGAGTTAATACATTGACCAGCCCTTTTTTATAATATACAGAAATAGATTTATTCTCCATATAATTATATCTTTTTAGTCTCCTTACTTTTTTAATCATATCATCCATGATTATATACATGGTCTTTTCTTTTTCTAAAAAAGTTGTATATCCCATTAATATCGATGCAAGAAATAAGCTTATGTTTACCTTATGTAATAAAAGCATTATATTAAATAAAATAAATAATACTCCTGAAATAATAAAACTAATACACTCTGTTAGTTTTTTTGATTTCTTATATAAAAATTTTTTAGACAATAATATTTCTAAAATTCTTGACCCATCTAATGGGTAAGCAGGTAATAAGTTAAATGCACCTAAGCAAAGATTGATAGTTATACTACTTTTTAAATAACTTAATTCAAATACACTATACAGGCAAAATAAAATCATACTCATAAGAATATTAAAAACAGGACCTGCCAAATACACAATAAACTTATCCTTTTCTAATAATTCATCAAAATCAATTAAATCAGCTTTTACGCCCCAAATGCTGATGTTTATTTTATTAAATGTACATCCAAATCTTTTTGCTGTAAAAATATGTGCAAATTCATGTAATATTATCCATAAAAAGCTGATTATAACTGACGTTTTAGATTCTGCAATCCACATAAGTGCTAGGAATTCAACTAATAAAACTATAATCCATTTTTTCATTTCTAACCCCTATAATATTGCTTTCTTTATCAGGTAGACTGATTTTATATGCCTAGCTATAATTTTAGAAATTCCAATGAAATTCACTCCATTTCTCTTAATAATAAATTTATTTAACTTATCTCATTTTGCCTTTAAATGTATTTATTATTTATTAAATGCTTTTCGCTCTTAATTGATTTATATATTCTTTAAAATTCTCCATATAAGATTTTAGATTCTCAGATTTTAAATCTTCAATTTTAAACGTTCCCAATCTGAAATCTCTTGCTTTAAAATCGCCTATTTCTATGGAATTGAATGCTTCAATAGATTCATCATAATTAAATTCACTTACTACTGCGCCTCTGCACCACAAATAAAAATCATGGATATTCTGAATATGTGTGTACTTAAGACCCATAAAACATAATATCAAAAATAAGGACCCTGCAAGTTCCCTTTCTATCCTCTTTATCCAATAGTTCTTTGTAAAATAACGCGTTTTATCATCAGCATGTGTCATGAAATTATTGCTTCCATGATTATTCGATAAATTCTTCCTGTTTCCCAAATCTTTTTCTCTTGCTTTACGATTTAAATTTCTATAATACTCCTCATATGCTGATGCATAGTTTCCCATGATATCCTCCCTTAAATTTCTCATTAGTAAATTATATTTTAGACTTTATAATTTTATGAAAATAAGTTTATCAAAATAAAAAAGCCGGCTCAGAATACTGAGTCAGCTTATAATTCATCTTATAGTGTTTAAAAATGTATTTTCTTTCTTCTCATTCCTACATTAAGTACAAGTCCTACAGATATTACTGTTGTGAGAAGTGAGCTTCCTCCATAACTTATAAGAGGAAGTGTAATTCCTGTAATAGGCAGTAATCCTATTGTCATCCCTATATTCTGTATTATTGCAAAAAGAAAATATGATACTATCCCTACACAGATAACTGATCCGCATATATCCTTTGATGTTCGCGCTATTGAAATCATCTCATAGATTAAAAATCCATAGAGAATCAACAGGAATATTGCTCCTAACATTCCTAACTGTTCTGCAATTGCTGAAAATATAAAATCTGTATGTACTTCTGGAACATTCTGTGCTGCATATCCTGTACTTGCATCTGCCTTTAATGAAGGCCTGCTTCCAAATATTCCTCCAGAACCTATTCCTATCAACGATTGAGTTAAATGATATCCATTCCCTGCATAATCTGCTTCTGGATTTAAAAAACCAGTAAATCTGCTTTTCTGATATGCTGGTATGAAGCTCGAATTAAGAACTATGATTATAGCAAGGCAGAGAGATGCCAATCCTCCTCCTATAATTTTCATATCCAATCCTGATACAAAAAATATTCCAAGTACTATAAAGAAACATACCATAGTCATTCCCATGTCTGGCTGTATAATAATAAACAAAACTGGAACTGCTGCATAAAAGACTAACGTAAAAAAGTTTTTAACATCATTTATTTTTCCATCCATTTCATCAAGCTTTTTTGCAAGCATAAGAATTATTCCTATCTTTGCAATTTCAGATGCCTGTAATGAAAGCGGTCCTAATCTGATCCATCCTTTAGCACCATTAATTTCTGATCCAAAAAACATTGTTGCTATCAAGAGTAATACTGATCCCCAATAAAATAGAGATACGTAATTCATCATTATTGTATAATCAATTGATAAGAATACATACAATACTACCAAAGATATTATAAGCCATACAAACTGCTTAAAAGCAAATCCATCATACTGGCCTCCTTTAGTACATAGATATATATTTAGTATTCCATATAAAACTAATGAAATCATTGAAAACAGAAGTGTTTTATCAATATCCTTTATAAGTCTTATATCTAATTTAAACTGCTTAAACAACATTTCACCTCCATGAAATACATCTTTACATAACATATTTCCTATTAATTATACACTATTATTACTGTATTCTCCATAATAATAGTCCCTTCACATCAAATAATAATATTTTTGTAATAATTATAAATTAAAAACTAAAAACATTAATTAATTCTCAACAATAATCATTCATATATTTTAAAAATTTGAGTATATTTTTATAGAAAAAGAAACTGATAAAACAGAAATCCCCTTTCCATTTCAATCAGTTTCTTTTTCCTTTTGATTTTTATTAAGTTCAATAATTTCCTTATATAAATATAGTTGATCATAACCATCAACAATGAAAATTTAAGATGCTCTGAGAAATTTCAAAGAAATATGCTCATCAGATATCAGTTATCCACTATTCATTTTCAACTGAAGCTATCTTCCTCTTAAATTTTTTATTGGTATATTAGCAACTAATGCTGAAGAAGTATCTCCTTCCTCTGCATTTTTGTTTACTGATATTTCAACATCGTCTATCTGTATGTCTATATATTTAGATATAACCCCTAATATTTCTTCTCTGATCTTATCTATGATTTCAGGTGCTATTTCACCTCTGTCATGTATTAAAATCAGTTTTAACCTGTCTTTAGCCACTTCCTTAGGTGTTGGTTTACTACTTAAACTCTTAAAAAAACCCATTTCCCGTTCCCCCTTTAATTACGCTTAAACAGTTTAAATAAAGATTTGAAAAACCCTTCATTTGTTGTTGTATGTAATTCAAGGAAAGGAACCTGTTCACCAGTTATTCTTCTAGCGATATTTTTAAAAGCATGACCTGATACTGCTTGCTCATCTAAAACTATAGGTTCTCCTTTATTAGTTGATACTGTTATGTTTTTATCATCAGGAACAACTCCTAATAATTCAATTGAAAGGGTTTCTATAATGTCTGATACGTCAAGCATATCTCCATTTTTAGTCATTTCATAATTTAATCTGTTGATTATTACTGAATGATCTTCTAGGCCTTTTGCATCAAGCTTTCCAATTACCCTGTCAGCATCTCTTACAGATGTTATTTCAGGATTTACAACTACAACTGCTTTATCTGCACCTATAACTGCATTTTCAAATCCCTGCTCAATTCCCGCTGGAGAATCAATTAATACATAATCAAACTCTTCTTTTAATTCATTTACAATCTTAAGCATATTCTGTGGACTTATATCGTCCTTATCTTTAGTCTGTGCTGTAGGTAAAAGACAAAGATTCTGGAATCTCTTATCCTTTATTAAACCTTGTTTTAATCTGCATCTGCCTTCAATAACATCAATTATTGTATAAACAATTCTGTTTTCTAATCCTAATAATACATCTAAATTTCTTAATCCAGTATCACCATCAATAACAACTACTTTTTTACCTAGTGATGCTAGAGCAGTTCCTATATTGGCTGTTGTTGTTGTCTTTCCAACTCCGCCCTTACCTGAAGTAATAACTATAGACACTCCCATCTTTCAAATCCCTCCGACCTTTTAATATATATATTTATTTGGTAAATACGGTTCAACTATTATTGTACCATCTTTAATCTTTGCAAGTTCAGGATAACTTGGTTTTTCTGTGTCATCTGGTGACATTGCTATAACATTTGAAATCTTCAGCAATTCTGGCTGTAATAAAAATGCAGCTATTATAGCTTTGGTATTACCATTTGTTCCTGCACTAACCTTGCCTCGCACTCGTCCAAGAACAACTACATTTCCAGTTGCATAAACTTCTGATCCACTATTAACATCTCCGATAATAACTATATTGCCTTTATAATTTATAGATTGGCCGCTTCTTACAGTCTTTCTTATAAATTTAGTCTTTCCTTCATATACGCCAGTAAAAACCTTATTTTCCTTATTATTTGTGCCTGCTTCTTCTTTTTCCAAATCTTCAAACACAATATCTTTTAGACCTATTTCTGTTAATAAAACTTCTTGAAGCTCCTCATAATTTTTTTCATTAAGAAGCTTTAGATCAATTCTTAAAATCAACGTAGTTCCCTGATAAAAATGCTTGCCTTTTGAAAGCTTTTTTACCAGTAACGTAATCATGTCTTCAAATGAAGAAAACTTATTCATGTTAATTGTTGTATTTATACCATCTCTATTTCCTTTAATTAAAATACCATCATTATTATACATTTATTACCCCCAACTACTTTGCAGGTCTAAAAAACACTTAAATTCTAACTTTTTTGAAAACATCAATCTCTCTAAATTATATCATTATCCAACGTATTTTTGTATATATGTTTAAATTATTTTATCTTATTTTTGAAAAATAATAATATATCTAGTGCCATTTGCATTTTATATTAAGCAGTTCTAAAAGAACTGCCTATAATCTTACGTCAACATAGTCACAAATATCGATGCTGTCTTCGGTAACATCACAATCTACTGCAATAATCTTAACACCTTTCTTTTCTGCTGTTCGAAGCGCATCACCAAATGCCTTATGTGTAACATCATTGGGTGTAAAATATAAAACATCCTTCATTTGAATAACAAATATTATGTATGCTTTGTAGCCATCATCAATACATTGACAGAGTTCATGAATATGCTTTACTCCTCTTTCAGTTGGTGCATCTGGAAATCTAACCACACCATCTTCCTCTAAAGTTGCACCTTTAACTTCAATAAAAGCTTTTTCATTCTTTGTTTCAACATAAAAATCAAATCTGGAATTTTTGTATGTCTTTTCCGGCTTTATCATTGTTACGTCCTCAAACAAGTTACCTTTTAATATCCATTCATGAACAACCTTATTAGTAACCTGTGAATCCATATTTATTTTTCTGTCACCTTTTAAAACTCCTATAACAGAATATTTAGTCTTCCTGTTAGGATTATCACTTTCCTGAAGATATACAGTAGTTTCACCAGGTATTAAAAGTTCTCTGCATCTTCCTGTATTTTTAACATGGCATACTTCATTTTTCCCATTTACTTCAACATTTGCAATAAATCTATTGGGTCTTGATATAAATCTCCCTTTAGTCATATTATCATATTTCATTATTTTGCCTCCAAATAATCATAAGTATCTGTTAGTTTTAAGATTGCATAAAGCAGCTTAATCAAAATATTCATAATTTGAATTCATCCATTACATCTAAGCTTCATCAATGAATTTATAAATTAATAAAAAATCTCTGTTAGTCTAATTTATACTTCTAGTAAAATTATATACATAACAGAGATTTTAACAATTAATTAAATTTAATTTTTATTATTTTACTGCGTACCGTTCAAATCTTCATTATTGGGATTATTATTTTCTAAATCTGTTTGAGAATTTTCTGCATTATCAGTACTATCAGTATTATTTTGTATTTCTGCATTTGAATCATGATCATTAGTTTGAACCGGACTATTGTTATCAGTTCCATTAGAACCATCAGCAGCATTTATATTTTCATTACTGCTTTCTTCCTTCTTTAAAAGCGGATTTCCTAATACATATTTTCTAAAGCTTTCAGATTTCGCTGAATAGTTAGGATCTATTTCTAATATTCTATCCTTAAAGTACTGTTCAAATACTGCTCTAACAGCACCTGCAATAGAACCTCCGTGACCTCCGTCAAAAACAACTGCAACAACAGCTATTTCTGGATCTTCTAATGGTGCAAAGCTGACATATGTAGCATATGGAGACCTTCCTCTTTCCTTCTGATTTTCAGCAAAATCGGCTGTACCTGTCTTACCACCAGTACTTATAGGGAATCCCTGCCACTTAGATGCTGCTGTACCACTGTCATCACTATTAACCTTAGACATTCCGTACTTAACCGCTTCAACTGTGCTTTTGCTTAAATTCATTTCATCTAAGACTTCAGGCTTGAATTCCTGAATAATATTTCCATCATTATCTGTTATCTTATCAACTAAATGGAGCTTATATCTTGTTCCGCCATTTACAAGTGTTGATACATATGAAACAAGTTGTAATGGAGTATAGTTATTCATACCCTGACCTATAGATGCATAGATAAGCTGTGCAGGAGATTTTATTTCTACTGGCTTATCATTTAATGTGAATTTTGCTATAACCTCTGACACTATATTTGCCTGAGAATCTAAATTCACAGTTTTGCCTGAAGCTTCATATTCAGCAACTCTTGTCTTATATAAATCTGAATTATCCATTATTATCTGAACATATTTTTTGATTTCTTTTGTAAAATCTGTATGGTTTATATTATTGAACTCATCTGTTCCTACAGTTTGAAGAGTGTCAGCCATTTTATCTTTTATAGCTTTCTTTGCATTTTTAACTTCTTCATTATCATCTTCTGAATACTGTATATCAAACTTTACAAAATTATACCCCATACCTTTATAGTCACCTTTTTCTAGGTAGTCAACCAATTCATACTTCGCATAATTTATTGCCTGCCTTTTCCAAGATGTAAAGTTATAAGTCTGCCCAAAGTTTTCCTGTATCTCTATTCCTGTAGATGCTTTTTCATTTCCATTAGGATCTACGCCAAGCCCAAATCCCCATGCATATTTTGCTAAAGAGTCCAGAGCATCTAAACTTCCAACGCCTCCATTCTGCATATATAATCTGTATGCAGTTTCATAAAAGAAAAAGTTACAAGAAACTTCAAGTGCGCCTGCTACATCTAAAGGCCCATGTCCTGCACCATAATTTGTAAACTGAAGACATTGAGGCGCAAAGCTCTTACCAAATACATCTGGATGTATATTGAATACTCCTGAATCATTTATAGTTTCAGTTGATGTTATTACCCCTGATTCTAAGCCAGCTACAGATGTAAGAGGCTTGAATGTTGATCCAGGTGGTATTAACGACATTGTAGCATAATTATAAAATGGTCTTGGATACAAGTCATTTGTATCTTGTCTGTTTCCCTTGCTGTCCTTAGGGAACAGATCATCGACAGTTTTATTTAAGTTCATTCTTGTTATAAGTTCCTGACCAAAAGCTTCTAAGTCAGGATTGAAATACTGCTTGCTTTCTTCCGATGTCAACGTTCCAGGAATTGTAAATAGGTTTGGATTATAATCTGGATAACTTACTAATGATAATATCTTACCACTCTTGACATCTACTGCAACAAGTGCTCCTCTTGTGGCATTTCTGAATCTGTATCCATCAGTATCTGTACCATTCTGCTGAATTTCTTTAATTCCATCTGCAAGAGCCTGTTCAGCAACATATTGTATATTACTGTCGATTGTAAGATGAACATTATTTCCCGGGTAAGATTCTAATTCAAATAATTTTTCTGTAACTCTTCCTGATGAGTTAACTTTAACAGTAGTCCCACCCTTAACACCTTTTAACTGTTCTTCAAAAGCCGATTCAATGCCAGCTTTACCAATTAAATCTGTAGATACATCATATCCTCTAAGACTGTATTTATCTTCTTCTGAACTATTTATTGTAGATACATATCCTAATATAGAAGATGCAAGATTATCGTTTGGATAATATCTTATTGGAACTGAACTTACATCTATACCAGGCATATTAGTTAATTTCTGCTTAATTACAAGTACTGTATCCTTATGTATATTACTTGCTATAGTTACAGATTTATATCCTTTTAAACTCTGAATCTTTATTGTATCTTTTACAAGCATATACTTTCTTAAATCGCTTAGAGAATAGCCAGCATCAAGGATTCTTTTAGTTATCTGCTCACCTGTCATATTTTTATATTCTTCTTTTTTTTCTTTTGTAGAATTATATTCTGGATCTATAAGTTCGATTAAATTATAATTCTTAACAAGCATATAAAAAGATTCTTCTGGTGTAATTTTTAAAAGTTCTTCATTTATCTTATCACTCTGCTCATCAGATAACTCACTTACATCTGGAAATAATTCATTTTGAATTGATTCATTAAAACCTCTGTCCTTCTTGAATCTAAGTTCAGAATAATTCTGTGAATCCTTATCACTGCTTGAATAATCAAAATATATTTCGCCTTCATCATTAACTTTCAGAAGCATTGTATCTTGAATACTTTCTCCACTTTCATCAAGTATCTTAAATAATTCAGTCATAGTTGAATAAAAATTCTTCTTTGCTACATCAGTTTCCGTATAAGTCAATGAATATGTTCTTTTGTTTGTAGCTAAAGTTACTCCATTTGAATCATATATTTCTCCTCTTGGCGCACTTTCTGACATGAATCTAGTTGATGTCGTATTTGCCTTTTCTTTGTATTCCTCATAACTGAACACCTGAAGATATAGCAGCCTAAGAGTTATTACGCCAAAAATAATTCCCATAATAATGCACAAAACAGTATATCGTGAGATTTTCTTTTTTTTCACTGGTTTATTTACTATCATTTAAACCTCCATCTTTGTTTTGTATATTCATCATCATAAATATTTATAATATATTTATATCCCAAAAACATTACCATAGCATTATATAATGCCATATATACACTTTTTGACAGATCTAATTTAATATTTAAAATATAGAATACTGCAAACACACCTATATATTTTAACATTGTAATAACAAACATAGAAACAACGGGAACCATCCTTTTATTTTTTATCATTCCTTCACCAATCAATGATGCAAGAAAACATAATAATAAATTTAAAAAGCAGTTTACTCCAAATCCATTAAAGAAGAATATATCCTGTATTACTCCACTTACTACTCCTATAAACACAGATTTCTCTCTTTTGTTAACTAATGAATAAGCAATTGCAAATGTAAATAAAAGACTAGGATATCCTCCACGTATTGAAAAAAACGGAATTATTGAGTTATCCAATATAGCTAAACCAATTGAAACTAAAATAAGAATTAACTTTTCCATTCTTCATGCTCCTAATCATATTTAACTTCTCTTGTATCTTTTGGTGATACAATGAATAAATCTTCTAGTTTGTTAAAATCTACATATGGCTTTACAATAGCACTTTTCATTACTTTTACCTTATCTTCTTCAACTGATATCACTTCACCTATTCTTATTTCCTTGGGATAAACCATACCAACACCTGAAGTAAGTATTACGTCCCCTTCCTTAACCTCAGAATCCATAGGAAGGTCATATACTTTTGCAAGGTTTCTATTTTGATTATCCTTATATCCAGTAAGATATCCAGTTGCATCTCTTGTACTCTCTACCATAACACTTACAGCAATATTTTCATTTGCCAGAGTCTGAACTATGCTCCAGTTGCTTCCTACACTTGTAACCTGACCCACAAGACCCTTGTTGGTTATTACAACCATGCCCTTAGCTATACTGTCATTTGTTCCCTTATTAACTATATACCCATCATTGAAACTTCCACCACTGTATCCGATAATATCACACCCAATATAATTGTAGTTATCCCTTTCCTTGGTAAAATTCAACATTTCTCTAAATCTTTCATTTTCTTCCTCTAAATCGGAATACTCAGCCAATCTATTCTTTAATTCTTCATTTTCATCAACTAATTCCTTATTTTTTGATTTTACTTCCGAAAAGTTTAGAAAGAAATCTAAAGTTTCCTTTAACTGATTAGTTGCACTATACAATAATCTCTGAACTGGATTAAGAGCACTTCCGGCACCACTTTCAATAATGCTCCTGTTTTCCTTTTTGACTGTATAAGCAATTAACCCCAAAAATGTAACTGACAGAACTATTACAGTTACTGCCAGTTTATTCTTAAGAAGTTTCATTGACTAATTAACCTCTTTGATCTCTGCTTATTTTATCAAAATCTTCTAGTGCCTTTCCTGCTCCAAGAACTACACAGTCAAGAGGTGCTTCTGCAATGTGTACAGGCATATTTGTTTCTTTGTTAATTAAAACATCTAATCCTCTTAAATAAGCTCCTCCACCTGCAAGCATAATACCTTTTTCCATAATATCTGCTGCTAATTCTGGTGGTGTTTTCTCTAATGTAGTCTTGATTGATTCAATTATTTGATATACAGGCTCTTTTAATGCTTCTCTAACTTGAGATTCTGAAATTTCTACAATCTTAGGAAGTCCTGAAATCATATCTCTTCCCTTGATTTCCATTATCATATCTTCTTCACTATCAACTTTGTAAGCTGAACCTATTTCCATCTTAACTTGTTCTGCTGTTCTTTCACCAACCATTAAGTTAAATTCCTTCTTTATGTAAGAAATAATTGCCTGATCTAATTCATCTCCTGCAACTCTTAATGATTTGCTTGTTACTATACCACCTAAAGATATTATTGCTACTTCAGTAGTACCACCACCGATATCTACTATCATGCTTCCTGTTGGTTCGCTTACTGGAAGTCCTGCTCCGATAGCTGCAGCCATTGGTTCTTCCATTAATATAACATCTCTTGCACCTGAAAGCTTTGTAGCTTCTTCAATTGCTCTCTTTTCAACTTCAGTTACTCCAGATGGATAACATACTATTATTCTTGGACTCTTAAAAGCATTCTTTGTTGATACTTTTTCAATTAAGTTCTTCATCATTGTCTGAGCAGTATCAAAGTCTGCTATTACACCATCTTTTAATGGTCTTATTGCAACGATGTTTCCTGGTGTTCTACCAATCATAAGCTTAGCTTCTGATCCTACAGCAAGTGTTTTTTTAGTCATATTGTTCATAGCAACAACTGAAGGTTCTCTTAAAACAATCCCCTTCCCCTTAACAAATACAAGTGTATTTGCAGTTCCTAAATCTATTCCCATGTCTTTTCCTGATCCAAAAAATCCCATTTTATTTTTTCCCCTTCCGATTCTATATCAGTCCCTTTTCCTTCAGACTGACAAATTTATTATTTCCTATTATAATGTGGTCAATTAGTGGAATTCCTATAATCTTTCCACACTCTTTAATCCTTAATGTTATATTTATGTCTTCTCTGCTAGGCGTTGGATCGCCCGATGGATGATTATGACATATAATTACTGATGCACTATGACTGGATATTGCTCGTTTGAATATCTCCCTTGGATGAACAATTGAATTATTCAAACTGCCTCTAAAAACATCCTTGGCTTCAATAATTGTATTTTTTGTGCTTAATGTAATTACTTTAAGCACTTCCTGGTTTAAATAACTCATTTCTCCCATAAGAAGCTCGGCAAGATCCTTTGGTGATGCAATCTTGACATTTCTTCTTCCTGCCCTTAGAGTCCTAAATCTTTTAAAAAGCTCACTCAATGCCATGATTTGTGACGCTTTTCCTGATTTGATTCCTCTTATAGATATTATATCGTTATATTCTGCAGTCAAAATTCCATCTAAATCATTTAGTTCATTTAAAATCCTGTTGCTTAGCTCTACAGAACTCTCACCTTTTAGTCCTGTTCCTATTATTATTGATAATAATTCGGAATTGCTTAAAGTTTCTGCACCATATGTTAATAGTTTTTCTTTAGGTCTTTCATACTCTGGTATATTTTTTATATCTAGGCTGTTATTCATTGAATACCATTCCTTCCAATAATTAATACCCTATCCATTCCCCTAAATTATTTTACTTCATCTAACATTGATTTTAACTTGTTAAGTGGAAGTCCAACTACATTGTAATAGCAGCCTTCAATTCTCTCAACAAATATTCCACCCTTACCTTGAATTCCATAAGAACCTGCTTTATCCAAAGGTTCTCCTGTTTCTATGTACTCTAGTATTTCTTTATCACTTATCTCTGAAAAAGTAACTTTTGTACCTAAACTTTCTTCTTTTGTTATGTCAGTTTTCGTGTTTATAACAACTACTCCTGAATAAACAAAATGACTTTTTCCTTGAAGTGATTTTAACATTTCAAATGCTTCCTGTTTATCTTTAGGCTTTCCAAGAATTTTATTATCCTGAGTGACAATTGTGTCAGCAGATATTATTATTGCATCTTCATCAATTCTGTTTTTGATATCAACTGCCTTACCTAAAGCAACAGCTTTAACATATTTGTCTATATCTCCTTCAAATGGAACAGTGCTTTCATCAAAATCACTTACTACTATGTCAAAATCATCAACTAATCTGCATAGTAATTCCTTCCTTCTCTCTGAAGCAGAAGCTAATATTATTTTCATATGTTCACATCCTAAAATAAAGAATCTAATATATATTATTGACATTTAACATATATTATAGACATGTTAATATTTTAACTAAGTATCTCTAATTTTAAAGGTGCAAAATGAAAAACTTATATTTTACCATTTCCACACCCTATAGTTTATCATTTAAGAAGTTCTTAAACAAGTCCGTTATATTAAGTTATAGTTTTTTTTATATAAATGTAATTTTGTTGTAATAATTTCAGTAACTTTTACTAACTTTTTATCAAAGTATATAAAACCTGAACAGCATTTGCACTGTTTGTCTTAGTTATTTCATCTGGAAGACTTTCAACATAACTTTGAAGGGTTTTTAACTTTTCAGATTGTGCAGCTCCTCCATCGTTTATTATATTATCAGCCCATGCTTTAAATTCTGATGTTTTAATGCTTTTAACATCGCTTTCCTCAAGCTTGCCTGTAATCTGAAGAAATCCTTCTACTATCTGATTAAACTTTTTGCCATCAACAGTGTCAGAAGGCATTTCAATACTCACCTTTGCAACATCTATCCCCTTACTCTTAAGCTCCTCCATCTTTTTCATACCAAATTCATTATCATACAGACCTGCAATAACCCTGTAATTTCCACTTTCCTCCACGATAAATGGCTGACAATATGAAGATATAGTTGGCAGACATACATCAGCATTTTCTTTTTTAGAAAAATATCCACATTGAAGTGCCATTACTCCCTGAGTCTGAACAGATTCATTTTCATTCTGGGACGCCTGAGTCTGAACAGAATTTACTGAGCTCTGCCTGCCTGAAAATATAAACCTGCTTATATATAAACCACTTCCAATAGATACTGCAACAACTACAACAACACTTACCATAAACTTCACTTTTCCATGCTTTTTATATTCATATCTTGTGTACCTCACAATACCACCCCCAATTATTTAGTTATCAGTTAGGAGTTAACAGTTAACAATTACTTTGCAGATAACCATATATTCAGCTTAAAATTTAATCATGTCAACTGATGACTTCTAAGCTATAAGCAATATAAAAATTATAGATAACTACAATGACTTATAGCTTATTTCTTCAAACTATTTATTTTATACAATATGATATTCATGAAGTTACAACTATATTCATTATGTTAAATAATTTAATTAAATATCCTTCTTGCTGTTGCAAATCTCTGACAATAATATCCTTCATTTAAAGAACTTACTGTTACAGTCTTTCCTGTTCTTGGTGCATGAATGAAAGAGCCATTACCTACATAGATTCCAACATGACTCATATATCCATTTGTATTGAAGAAAACAAGATCACCAGGCATTAAATTATTTCTGCTCACCTCTACCCCTTCCTTAACCTGGGTATATGTAGTTCTTGATATGTTCTTCCCTGCACTCTTATATACATACTGCGTAAGACCGGAACAGTCAAACTCATTTGGACCTGTAGCACCATAAACATATGGCTTTCCTATAAGAGTATATGCACATCTGACAACGTCACTTTTCTTGTTCTCCGCATCTTTAGATGCTTCCAATGATGAATCGCATGAAAGACAATATTCATTTAAAATATCATATTCTTCAGTAATATTTTCCTTAAATACTTTCTGCTCATGCGCTATATTGTAATTCACTGCATTAGCACTAGTACAACTAAACAAAAATATATTTGTATCCAATATTGATAACACCATTAATATTTTTCTCAGCTTAGAACTCTTTTTCACTTTTATTCCTTCTCTCTAATATATTTATTTTCTTTAATAAAGCTCAATCAATATTTATATAAAAATTCAGCATTTTCCCTTTAGTTTAATCACAAATTATTTTTTTATACTTATAATGAGCTTTATTATAAATGACAACAAAAATAGCTCATATTTTAAACTTCACTGCTTAAAATATGAGCTATTTTCTATTCAGTTATTTTATTTCCTTAAGTACTTCCAATAAATATTCATAACATCTGTCCACTGATGGTATGCTCATATGTTCATTAGGAGTATGAATATCTATAATATCTGGACCAAAACTTATCATATCAAGATCATCACCAAGTATTTCTTTGAATAATCCACATTCAACACCAGCATGTATTGCTACTACTTCAGGTGTTTTTCCGTACATCCTCTGATATACATCCTTACATATGTTTCTTATCTTTGAATCAGTCTTGTAAGACCACTCTGGATATGGTGATTCTGTAGAAAATTGTCCTCCCATAATCTCAGTTATACATCTGCTTTTATTCACTATATCTTCCTTTAATGATGCAACAGAACTTCTTGCTGCACTATCGTATTCAACATTATCTGCAAAAGTAGTTACAACACCTAAATTAGTTGAACTTTCAGTCAATCCTTCTATTTCCGAACTAAATGTATTGACTCCATTTGGATACATATATAATAAATCTACAGCTTTCTTAGTAGATTCATCTGAAAATACCTTTTCAACATCTTCTTCACATTCAAGAAGATATATTCTAAGATCAGGATCCTTCTTGCTGAACTCTCTCTTAAACTCTTCGCATATTCTTGTTTTTATATCTAAAAGTTTCCTTTCATCTTGTTCAGAAATTGTTATTATTGAAGAACATTCTCTTGGAATTGCATTATTCTTTGAACCGCCATTTATTGATACGAGGTTAAACTCCACTTCAGCTGAAATTTCTTTTAAAAGCTTCCCATAAGCTTATTGGAATTTCCTCTTCCGAGATGAATTTCTGCGCCTGAATGTCCACCCTTTAGTCCTCTTATTACAAGATTATAAGCAGCAGTATTATCTTTTTTATCTATTCTTTCAATTGGAAGGACAGATTTTGTTCTAACTCCTCCTGCACAGCTTACTAAAAGCTTCCCCTCTTCTTCTGAATCAAGATTTAATACAATCTTTCCATTTATGTACTGTGGCTGAACAGCCATTGCTCCGCTCATTCCTGCTTCTTCATCAGTTGTAAGCAGAACTTCTATTTCTGGATGCTCTAAAGTATTATCTTCAAGAAGAGCCATTGCATAAGCTACTGCAATACCATCATCTGCACCAAGAGTTGTCCTATCTGCATAAATATAATCGCCTTTAACTACAAGCTTTATAGGGTCTTTTGTAAAATCATGTTCCTTATCACTATTCTTTTCACATACCATATCCATATGTCCTTGGACGATTACAACGGGTGCATCTTCATATCCTTTTGATGCAGGTTTTTTTATAATTATATTTAATGCTCCATCCTGAATGCATTCAAGTCCAAGCTTTCTTCCAAAGTAAAGGAGATAATCACTTATTGCTTTTTCATTACCTGATCCTCTAGGAATTCTGCTTATTTGTTCGAAATGATAAAAAACTCTGTCAAATTTAACATTTTCAATTTTTCTCGTATTTTTACTCCCCTTCCTTAATTATGTGCTAAAATAATTTTATATATCTTTTTTCTTAGTTTATCATAAAATTTTAAATTATAATTAATATTTATTGGAATTTTATGTTATATATATTTCATTCAAAATTATATACACAATATAAGTATACTATAAAATTTTTATGCGAGGTGTTTTTATGCAAAAAACAAAAATGATTTTTACCATTGGACCTGCTAGTGATAACGAAGAAACATTAAGAAAATTTATTGAAATCGGTATGAGTGCAGCAAGATTAAACTTTTCTCATGGTACGCATGAAACTCATAAAGAAAAAATCGACTTAATTAAGCGTTTAAGAACTGAAATGAACTCTCCTACTGCAATCGTTCTAGATATCAAGGGACCTAAAATTAGAACTCATAATTTTATAAATGACGGTGTAGAACTTAAAGAAGGTAGTGATTTTACTTTTATTTGTGGTGATGAAATACTAGGTGATGAAACACAATGCTCTATTACTTATAAAGAACTTTGTGAAGATATTAAAGTTGGTGGAAGTATATTAGTAGATGACGGGCTGTTAAAATTCAAGGTTATATCTGTTGAAGGAAATAAGATTCATACTACTGTAACTGTTGGAGGATTAATCAAAAACCATAAAGGTGTTAACGTTCCTAATGTAGTAATAAAATTACCATCAATAACAGAAAAAGATATAGAAGACATAAAGTTTGGATGTGAAATGGGAGTTGACTTTATTGCAGCTTCTTTCATCAGAAAAGCAAGTGATGTTCTTGATGTAAAAAAAGTCCTTGAAGAAAAT